>CAJQOX010000092.1 GCA_905480075.1 uncultured Aureispira sp.
CGAAAATTCCCGTTATTGGTGGGGCGTCTCTCTCCTGATGACCGGAATTGGTGCCGGCATGGCTGGCATTAGTTTTCAGGCATTTGGATATATCATAAAATGCGATGGGCTGGAGTTTTGCTCCCTCAGCAGTTGGTGGGAAGTGAGTTATAATATATTGACCGTAGCAGGTGCGGGTGCACTTTTATATGCTGTATCGATCACATTCGCAACGAGGGGATGGCAAAGAACAAGTAAAATATATGCTCTTCTTAGTACGATTATTTACAGTATTATCTGTCTCTTTGGCAGCTACAGTCCTGATGCCTTTCTGATATCCTTCGAACTGATGATTGCCTTCTCATCTCCCTCTTTTATATTTATCTTTTTATATCATTTATACCTCTTTACATTCAAAAAACGGGAAGGTCTTTTACCCTGGATGACATGTTGGGTCATTCTACTGACCACAATACTTATGTATACATTATATGACGTTTGCAATATAACAGAAATACTATGGAAAAAAGGTATCTGGTTTTCAGAAAATGATGTATTGCATCTTATGATGATATATTGGTGTATTTATGTATACAAAATTTTATCCGTTCATGTAAAAGACAATCAGATCGACTAATAAAACTGATCTTTTCACTCTTTCTGGTTAAAATTATTAATATATAAAGTAAAAATTTGATTTTTTTATTTCTCATTCTTAAAAACCGCCCAAATAAGCTATAAACTTTTATCTTTGCACTATTAATTAAGAAAACAAGAACCATAACAAGATAAAATGCTGAACATCAATAATGTTTTTGTAAAATACGGTGACAGGACAATACTGAACAAGGTGACATTGGGAATACATGACGGCGACAGATTGGGCTTGGTGGGACTGAACGGTGCCGGAAAATCAACATTGCTAAAAATAATGGCCGCCGATATCAGTCCGCATTCCGGTGATGTTATCCGTCCCAAGGAAAGCACAATTGGTTTTTTGCATCAGGATATGAGCCTGCCCAAGGGAAAGACCGTGATGGAGGAGACAATGAGTATTCTTTCGGCAGTAAAGGCAATAGAACAACAGATTGAAGAAATCAATCATCAGATAGAAACCCGCACCGATTACGAAAGCGAATCCTACCTCAATCTGTTCAATGAACTGGATGAGTTGAATGAACAATACCGTATTATGGGCGGTCAGGGCATTCAGGTAGAGGCAGAAAAAATACTAATGGGACTTGGCTTTATGCCCACCGATTTTGATCGCTTAACGGATGAATTCAGTGGCGGATGGCAAATGCGAATTGAACTAACCAAGATGTTGTTGCAGCGCCCCGACTATCTTCTTTTGGATGAGCCGACCAATCACCTCGATATAGAATCTATTATCTGGCTTGAAGAATTCCTGGATACCTATGAAGGCTCAGTAATTGTTATTTCGCACGATAAAACCTTCCTTGACAAGGTTACTAAACGAACCGTAGAGATTGAATTGGGTAAGGTATATGATTATAAAGCCAATTATTCAAAGTTTCTTCTTTTACAGAAAGAACGAAGGGAACTGCAACAAAATGCCTTTGAGAATCAGCAAAGGGAAATTGCTAAAAAGGAACAGCTGATCGAACGTTTCCGCGCCAAAGCCAATAAGGCAAAAATGGCACAGTCTCTTATCAAGGAACTCGGCAGGATGGATAAGATAGAACTGGACAACGTGAACTCAGGTAAAATGAAACTTTCTTTCCCTCCCTCTCCAAGGTCGGGAGAAATGGTGGTGGAGGTCAAGAACCTTAGCAAATCCTATGGAAAACTGAATGTACTCAATGAAGTAAACCTGGAGATAATCCGAGGTGAACGCGTCGCCTTTGTTGGCAAAAACGGAGAAGGAAAATCAACCCTTTCTAAAATAATTCTCGGACAAATTGAAGCGCAGGGAATGGCAAAACTAGGATATAATGTGGAAGTAGGCTATTACGCGCAGAATCAGGCAGAAACCCTGGACCCTAAAATGACTGTCCTGGAGACTATAGAACAGGTATCGCCCGAAGATATGCGCACCAAATTGCGGTCAATTCTCGGTTCCTTCCTATTTTCCGGTGAAGATGTGGAAAAAAAGGTATTTGTTCTTTCCGGTGGAGAACGGGCTAGACTTGCTTTAGCCTGTATGATGTTGCGGCCAATCAATTTACTGGTTTTGGATGAGCCGACCAATCACCTCGACATTCGTTCTAAAGAAGTATTGAAAGATGCTATTATGCGCTATGACGGTACCCTTATAGTCGTTTCGCACGATCGGGATTTCCTGGAGGGGCTTACCAGTAAAGTCATAGAATTTAATCACAAAAAGCTTAAGACTTACCTGGGGGATGTAAAACATTTCCTTGATAAAAGAGCATTGGACAACTTCCGTGAAGTTAGTCTGGGGAAAAAGGGCAAAAACGAAGAATCTTCACAACCTGTTGTTAAACAAGAGAAGGCAAAACCTAAATTCCAGGGCAAAGACCTACAACAGCGTTTGAGACAATTACGAAAAGATGTTCAAAATGCGGAGCGAAAGATCAACCGGCTGGAAGAAGATATAAAAAAATATGAAACAACGATGGC
>CAJQOX010000093.1 GCA_905480075.1 uncultured Aureispira sp.
TACAGGAATGTATCTGAATGCTGATTTTTACTTACTGCTAATCATTAGGTACACTAAGGACTTATTACTATTATTCCTTGGGCAGCCGGGCGCTACGTTCCGCAGCTCGCTCTTCGCTCGGCCCGAATCAGCTGAAAAAAACAGCTGCTTCGGTCTGTGGCCTGAGGCCACACTGCTGCACATCGCTGCTGCAAAAAGATGATTGGATTGAGGGATGATGACCTAGGGTGTTTTGCTATATTTCTGACCTTCATAAATCCTTGGTTTTTCATCTTTTTATCTGTTAGTTAGCTATTTTTATTGTCAGGTTAATGTTTTTTCATTTAAAAGATTGCTTTTTATATATTTTTTTATATATTTATTTTACCCTATAAATTACAATTGAATGTTTTTGTAATGAAATTTATTTTCACTTCTATCTGAGTTGTTTTACACGCAACAACCACACATTTTTACTCACATTCTTCTACCCTTGATTGTTTGTCCTCGTTAGGGGCAATTTTTTCAGTAAAATTTTTAACACTATTCGAAGTGTTATCTTTTCCTTAATGTTCGGGCTACACGCTGTGATTTAAACCTGGTCAAAAAAGTCAACAAATGATGAACAAAAATTTTTACTTTCTGATTTTAATTTTTACTTCCCTCTTGTTTAATAATATCAATGCTCAGATATTTGAAGTCGGATTCGATGATAGAATTTCTAATTCCCAAGATGTCATAGAAGGCAAGGTTTTAAGCAAAAAATCTTTTTGGGATAGCAATAAACATAATATTTATACCTCAAACAGAGTAGAAGTCTACAAAGTGTTTAAAGGGGATATTATTGCTTCCGAAATTGAAATTATTACTCCCGGAGGTACTGTCGGTCTTCAAAAAGAGGTGGTTAAGCCAAGCCTTAGCCTTAAAGTAGGGGAAACAGGCCTTTTTATGCTTGAACCCAATAATGCCCCTTTTAATGTCAATAATAACTTACAGAAATTTAAACCCTATGCTTCTGTTCAGGGTTTTGTTAAATATCGCCTCGACGAGGATAAGGCTTCAGGACCCTTTGATTTTTTTAACAGTATTGAAAATCATTTGTATTTTTCAGTGTCTGCTATTACCAATAATTCTTTTCTGGAACTGAAACCCTTACCAAAACCTCCGGTTTCCTCCAACTCTTCAATGCCTATTACAAGCTTTAGCCCTACAACTGTTACCGCAGGGACTGCAACACAAATCACTATTAGCGGGTCAGGCTTCGGTGCTGCTCAGGGTACTGTTCGGTTCTCTAATGCCGATGATGGCGGCGCTACCTTTATTGATGGTGTCGCTTCAGAAATTATCAGCTGGAGTACTACTCAGATTGTTGTAGAAGTCAATCAGGAGGCAGGTACCGGCCCTATTCAGGTTGTTGGAACAAGTACAGAGACTTCTTCCGGTACATTAACGGTTTCTTATGCTCAGATAAATGTCGAATTTGATCCGGGAACCGGTACCGAAACATATCAAACTAGACATGTAGACAGAGATGGCAGTGGAGGATATGTCTGGCAAATGCATACTGATTTTAATGCAAGTGCTGCTAATGCTGCTTTTATCCGGGCACTTGATACATGGCGTTGCAGTAGTGGAATAAACTGGACTATCGGTACTGTTACTGCTACGGATGTTATCGCTAATGATAATATAAATATAATTAGAGAAGACAATGGGAATGAACTTCCTGCAGGTGTTTTAGGAAGATGTACCAGTCGTTTTAGTGGCTGTAGTAGTGGTGGGAGTTTTAATTGGTATGTCGAAGAATTGGATATTGTCTTTGATGATGGTACTAACTGGAATTATTCAACAAACGCACCGGGATTTACAGAGTTTGATTTTGAATCGGTAGCCGTTCATGAGCTTGGACATGGGCATCAACTTGGCCATGTTATTGATAATAATGATGTCATGCATTTTTCTCTTTCAAATGGTCAGCAAAATAGAAATTTGTCTGCTAATAATGTAACTTGTTCCAATGATGTTCAAAGCAGGTCTCTAAGTGGAACGGTTTGCGGTGAGCCTGCTATGACGCCCTTTAGTTGTGCTGCTGCTCCGGTTGCTGATTTTACATCAAATAAAACAGTTGTTTGTGTAGGTGAAACGGTTAATTATACAGATTTATCTACGAATACTCCTACGGCATGGACCTGGACATTCACGAGTGGAACTCCTGTTGCTTCTTCATCTCAGAACCCCTCTGTTGTTTATAATACTGCAGGTACTTTTACGGTTTCGCTAAATGCTGCAAATTCCCTCGGAAATGATACGGAAACTAAAACTTCTTATATCACTGTGGTCGCCCCGCCGGATGTTAGTTCTACAAGTTCTACGAGTGAATCCTGCTTCGGTAATGATGGAACGGCAACGGTTAATCCGGTTCCGACTACCTCTAATACGTTTTTATGGAGTACCTCTCCGTCTCAAAATACTGCCACAGCTACTGGTTTGACAGCAGGGACCTATTTTGTAACGGTTACCAATAGTTCAGGCTGTTCCAGCTCTACTTCTGTAATAGTTGCCAACGGATGTTCCTGTTCTATGACGGCTTCTGCTTCGGTTGATAATAATGTTACTTGTAAAGGGGGGAACGACGGGCAGGCTACGGTTACTCAGTCTGGGGGAACGCCTAATTTTACTTTTCTTTGGTCTGACGGACAAACGAATGCCACAGCTGTTGGTCTTGCTGCGATTTCATATACTGTTACTGTAACGGATAATAATGGGTGTACTGCAACGTCTTCTGTTATAATAACTGAACCTACTGCGGTAATTGTTACTGCTCAGACTTTGTCAAATGTGATCTGTAATGGTGGTTCAGAAGGTTCTGTAACAGTTGCTGCCTCCGGTGGTTCAGGCTCTTATACTTTTTTATGGTCTAATGGCGATACAGATATAACTGTAACCGGCCTGGCTGCCAACGTTTATTCTGTGACGGCCACTGATGGAAGCACATGTACAGGCGTTGCAAGCACTACGGTAACGGAACCTGCCGCTGTCCGGGGTACAATGTCTGCAACACCTGAATCCTGTACAGGTAATGACGGTACTGCAACTGCAGTTGGGGTCGGTGGTTCAGGGACATATCTCTTCCTTTGGTCGAACGGACAAACTACTTCTACTGCCACAGGACTGGTCGCTGCTGTTTATAACGTAACAATAACAGATGTCAATAGTTGTACAGGTGTGGAATCTGTAACTGTAGGAAATAATTGTGGATGTTCCATGACAGCTTCTGCTTCTACAGATAATAATGTTACTTGTAATAACGGAAATGATGGTCAGGCTACGGTTACTCAGTCAGGGGGAACGCCTAATTTTACTTTCTTATGGTCTGATGGACAAACTAATGCAACTGCCGCTGGGCTTGCAGCAAATACTTATTCGGTTACTGTAACGGATAATAATGGTTGTACCGCATCATCCTCGGCTGTCATATCTGAACCCTCTGCAATAAGTAGTTCTGCTTCTTCTAGCCCTGAATCTTGTGCTACTAACGATGGTACGGCTACTATTGTAGCTTCAGGAGGTACGGGGTCCTTTGTTTTTCAGTGGGATGCTGCTGCAGGTTCTCAGACTACCGCAATAGCAACCGGCCTTGCTGCTGCTAACTATAATTATACGGTTACTGATGCAAATGGTTGTGCTAATTCTGGTTCTGCTAATGTAACGGATGGTTGCCTCTCCGGTTGTGATACTATCTCAAATGTCAATTATGTAACTGATAACTTAACTATTTACTCCTTCGGTGGAGGTTTTCAGGCTGGACACAATTCATTTCAGGATGTTGCTAAAGCGGATTATTATAATTATACAGGAACGAATACCCATATTCAGGGAACTTACATTTTCTTTGCTAAGGCTACAGCTAGTAATACAACTAATACTTTTAATGTGAATGTTTGGGATGGTACAGGGGGCACTCCCGGAGCTATTCTCACAACAGCAACTGTTACTTATAATGCCCTCGCTACTGCAGGAACGCCCGGCTATTACTATATACCATTTAACTATACGCAACTGCCTGCTTCCAATGAATTTTTTGTAGGTATTGAATTTGCCTATGTTGCAGGTGATACGGTTGCCCTTGTTACAAATACTGATCCTGAAACTTCTCCGGCAACTGCCTGGGAACAATGGAATGACCTTTCATGGCATGCTTATGATGATCCTTCCAGCTGGGGTTTGGGAGTGGCTCATGCTATTGATCCTGTTTTAGGTACTTTGCCAACTGCTGACTTTATCCAAAGTAGCACAAATGTTTGTGAAGGAAGTACTGTAGCTTTTACAAATACTTCTACTTCTGCTCAGAATTATACCTGGAGCTTCCCGGGGGGTACTCCTGCTACTTCTACCACCCTTAATCCTACCGTAACTTATGATTCTGCAGGTACTTATGATGTTATTCTTATTGCTGTTAATGATTGTATGAGTGATGCTGATACGGTTGTAAACGCGGTTACTGTAAACTCTTTGGGGGTTCAGGCTGCAGGGGGTGTTGTTAATTGTAATGGTGATTCCGATGGCTCTGCTGTCGCTTCTCCGATTGGTGGCTCTCCCATATTTGTTTTCCAATGGGATGCTTTGGCAAATAATCAAACTACTGCTACAGCTACTGGCCTTAGAGCAGGTTTTTATACTGTTACACTTTCAGATGGTAATGGTTGTACAGCTATTTCAACCACTACCGTTACAGAACCTACTCCAATATCTCTGACTCCTTCTTCAAATCCTGAGACTTGTACAGGGAATGATGGCACAGCTACTGTATCAGCAACGGGGGGGACAGGG
>CAJQOX010000094.1 GCA_905480075.1 uncultured Aureispira sp.
CGCCTCTTCCATATTTTCATAATTAAAATTCGACAAACAGGCAAGGCTGAGTCTGTACAGATCTTCCGATCGCAGGGCTTCCGCTGTCACAGAATCCAATTCAAGCTTCATATCTTCAGCGCCTGTTTCCGACAAGGCCCAGGTGATATAGGCATTAAAAAGTGCAGGTTTATTGCCACTGAAACCATATTTTCCTACATTTTGCACAAAGCCACCCTTACCATCTTTACGCGAAAGCAGAAAATCCTGCGTCCGTTTTATCATCTTATCATTCACCCCCTCAAAAACTTCCTTCATATCCTTGAACTGAACCAAGCCATAGGCCGTCAGCCCTTCATGTGCCGGCGGTCTTCCGTACCAATCGAAGCCACCTTTTGCTATTTCATAGGCTGTCAGTTTATTGTAGCCCGACTTCAGATATTGCAGGGCCTTTGTTCTTATTTCCGGATATATCTTTCCACTTTGTTCCATTAGCTGTAAGGCAAGAATATTGGGATAATTGGAGGAAGAAACCTGTTCGAAACAACCACTGGGAGAAGCCAAAATCTGTTCTACACCATCTATCAACTCGTCCATTATACTGCGATAAACCGTCAGTTCAGCCTGCAGTGACCCGTCATAGACATCCTTCAGAATAAAGGAATCTTTTTGAGTAAGTTCCTGTGCAGACATTGAGAAGAAAACAGGAAAACCTTTGGGGGCAACTTCAATGACTTTTTTGATCTTGTCCATCAGTTTCTGGGCTTCAAAGGAAATTTCAAAATCGCCGGATCCTTTTTGAAACAAGACCTTATAATTGGCATAAACCACTAAATGGGTATCAGCCTGAATAAAAATCTCCCCGGGAATATTACCAAGAAGTTCTAATTGTTCAGGGGCTTTGACCGAAAAGCTTCCTCTCAGGTCTTTATCTGTATTATTGCTCAGTACCACCGGAATATTTACCGTATCGCCAAAGCTTAGGACTTCCGGAATTTTGGCCCGTATACTGAAGGGCAGACTGGCTGCATAAGTATGTTCAGCATGCAATAACTGGCCATTTACAGAATTCCCTTCCATGATTGTACGAAAGGTACTCACCTCGTCCGAATTATAAAAAGAAACCGCCGCCTTGCCCTTGTCGTTAGTCTTTATATCGGGATTCCAGTATATAGTCTTTCTGAAATCTGTTCTTTGTTGAGGGTTTTTATTTTTGCTGTAATCAGGCAGAGGAAAAGCCCTGAGAGGATTATAATAAACCCTTTGAGGTTCTATCTGACTAATAAACAAGCCTGATTTTTCGTTATTAACAGACCATGCATAAGTTAAAGAGTTTTCATTTCCATAGTCCTCAAACTCGCCGGAACTGATATTATATCGATTGGAGACCAATAAATCTTCGGTTTCTTCTGATATTAAAATCGAGGAGAGATTTTGTTTATTATATTCTTTTTTAGAACTCTTTATTTCAGAATTCTCCATTCTTAAATTAGCTGCAACCAATTCGTTCATTTCCACATCAGAGAAATTTTCAATTTCTTTATCAGCGTAGCTATAATCCTTATCATCTGAAACAACCAAATCAGAATCTTCTGGTTCAGGATCTTCAATTTTGGTTTCTGTCGGAACCTTCTTTTCAAAAACGGACGTTAGTTCTTTTCCAGAAACTGTATCATTATAGATTATACTCCTTGATCCCACAGCATCTAACACACCCGGTTCGGCAATTAAATCTGCTTCAATATAAATTGTTTTATCAGGTTTTATTTCCGGATTTTTAATATGCAGCACTTTCATGCCTATATATGATATCTGCAAATCATCGATATCGGAAGGCAGGGTAGCGAAACTAAATTTACCCTCCTTGTCAGATTGTGTACTGATATACAAATTCCCTTTTCTGATGACCATTATATTGGCAAAAGGAAGGACATTATTACTATTTTTATCCAAAACCAGACCCTTTAAGGCCACATTCTGCTTTTTGTCTTCATAATTTAAGGAAAAGGTAGATTCCGACCAATTGGCATAGCGGAATATTTTTTCCTTTTTCACTCCGGTTTTCGAGTAGTCTGAAATATAAATGCTCTTATATTCTCCATGGAAATTAGCAGAAAGATATACAGGCGTGGAGGTAACTGAATCAAATTTAAAGAAGCCATTTTCATCAGTAATTGTAGTAGCATCAGCCTTCTTTTTAGAATACCTTGCCTTTGCTTTCGATAAATACACCTGTTGATTTTTTGCCAGTTTCCCATCAATTTTCAAATACCCACAGATTTCCTTATTATCCTGTGGGAAATCAAAATCGGGGGATGCCTTTTCTTTCAATACTTCCTTCCAATCAAATCTTCGCCACCCCTGTGTCAGCATTACATAATCCAAAGCCTTTGCCGCCTTTGTTTCTTGCGGGTTGAAGTAGAAGGCCGGTTCATAAATCTCCCCTTTTAGTTCCGAACTCATCAGCAGGCAGGATTTGATATCATCTTGTTTGTCATCAGCATATATATGTTGCTTATCATCTACTACAGAGAGGGAAAAATTACCCTGAACAGGATTGTCCGAATTATCGGTGACGGTGATATCGAAACTCACCATATCACGGGGTTGATAAACCTCCTTATTCGTTTTAATTGTCGCTTTTAGGGTTCTGTCTTTTCCTGCAAAAACCAACCTTTCTGCATGAGGCAAGCGATTCTGATCAAAGACAGTAAGTTGAACTACCCCTGCGGGCAGGTTTTTTGTATTGATTTCAAGCTTATTTACCCCTTTATGGGCCTCAATTTTTTGATTGAAAAACAATTTGGATTTTTGTTGAGCGATCAATTGAATCTGCTGAGGGGAGGGGCTGAACAAGTCGATCAGTATTTTTTCAGGATTATCAGTATTGACATAAATCCCGATTTTATCCCCGGCGGATTCAGGCAATGGCCATTTTTGGTCAATTCCTTTAGGTTTCAGAACGATAAGATCATATTTCTCCTCTTTTTGAGGAACAAACTCAAAGGCTCCCATTCCCTGATGAAAGGTTTCAAATCTGCTGATGACTTCTCCATTTTTATTTACAATCTGTCCACTGATATCTGCGGGCTTGCCAAATTCATCGAGAACTTTTATAGCCACCCTTGACTTGAATCCGGCGATCAGATTCCCTCCCTCTGGCAATAATTGAATATCGAGGTTATTGAGGACTATGGGTGCCGACCTTGAAATTGATTCAGTCAGCCCTTCATTTTCCAATTGAACATTCAGCAGGTTATCATTCGATTTTAATTTTCCGGGCAGTTGATAAATGATACAAGCCTTCCCATTTTTGTCTGTATTAAAGGTATTTTCAAGTATTTTATTACCTTGAACATAAACCGAGTAAGCAATTTTTTTGTCCGAGAAAACAACATCATTTTTTGTTCTTGCAGAGAAATTTGCAACGACTTTATCCCCCGGTCCATAAGCCTCGCGTTCAAAATCCAGTTTCATCAAAACATCCGGAACAGAAACTTTTTGCAGTGTGAGTGTTTTCTCAAAATAATTATCTTTCGAAAAATTCTGCATCCAATAACTGTAGACTCTGATTTTATATTGGCCTCCGGGCAAGTTTTTATTAAACAAGAAATGTCCAGCGACATCACCCTCTTCATTTTTCATGGTGAGTTTGCTTATAACAATACCTTTAGGGCTGATCAATTCAGCAAAGACTTTATCGGAATGAATTGAGGGTTTATTTCCGGCATCGGTAAGAAATACATTAAACCAAATGTTATCACCGGGTTTAAATAGAGTTCTATCGGTCTGAACATAGACTTTTTCCTGAACATTTATTTTATTGTATTCCTCATATCTCTTTTTAACTACATCTTTGTCCACAGCTAATTCTGTAGATTGAGCAAGCGACAAGGAAGTGAGAAAGCAGAAAAGCCCAAAAATTAAAGCATGCTTCATCTTATTGTTTTTTTATAATACAGGTATAACAAAAAAGATGCAAAAAACCATTTGTATGGTGTGAATAATATGACTTTAAATAAAAAAATGCCATAGCAACAAAGTACTATGACAAATTGCCTTAAGTTATATAAAGGGTAGAAATATTCTTACTCAACATTTTCAGTAGTAAAATTTCCATTTTTAACTTCTGACTCCATTTTTGTTTTTCTTAGTCATCGGGTTGATAGCCAAATTTTCAATCGACAATAGTATCTGATAATTCCGTATTGATAGGCTATCTTTTCAAGCCCCTTTTTACAATTCTTTTCCAGAAAATATTTTGATTTGCCTTACTATGATGAATTAAATTAAACAAAATAACCGAATAAATGAAAAATATGACTAAAAACACCTGCTAACCATAAAAACTGAAACGTTATCCTGTTCCTACTATCCTTTAAATTAAAAAACTGTATCAAAGCATACAAAAAGACTCCATTATAACTAAATACATAGTTAATCAATGTTAAATATTTGTCAGTAAAGGAAAAGTGGCTTTTCTTAGCAGCACTAAATAAAATTAAATGCCAAAAACCATATATACCTTTCTTTTTTTTCGCATAAAACAACTACTCCGTACGCTCAGGGAAATCGGTATATTTCACTTTTTGTTGCTTTCACCTGTAATGATTATTGCTGTACTTGGCACATTGCAACATATTATGACAAGCAGGAATTTTTCTTCTTCGATATTCCTTCTGATCATTATCCTGAGTATTCATTTCAGCAGAAAAGACCGTTTTTTTCTCGAACAACTTGAATCACCCTTATTTCTCACTTTTACACTTGAATATTTTCTTGGCTGTATCCCCTTTATACTATGTTTTATTTTTTGGGAAAAGTGGTATGATTTGTTGATTCTCGGAACCGGAATGCTATTAATTTGCCTGGTAAAGCCTTTATATTCAAACCATTCGAAAAGAAAGTTATCTTTATTTATTAATGACAGTCTAATCCCACTTCATTTATTCGAATTACGTAGTGGCTTTCGTAAACACAGAATTGAATTTATTCTATTGTATGTATCAGGGTTGGTATTGACAATTTATCCTATCACTTTACCTGTAATATTATTCCTGATGGCCTTGGGTATCAGTCAGTTTTTCCAGATTTTTGAAAACAAGGACCTTTTGCTTTCGGTGAATGCAGAACAGAAGTTACTGAAAAAGAAAAGTGTGGGAAGTCTAAGATTGTTTAATTTACTGATGCTGCCACATTATGTCCTTTTTGTGATTCAGCACAACACTTATCAGTTATTGATGGTTTTATTTATCGTCAGTATTCTATCACAAATGATCATTGTTTTTTCAATATGTATGAAGTATAAAAATTACCGGTTCGGTCATTACAAAATATACAGTAATATTCCACTTATTATTTTTATCGTCAGTATGTCAATTCCGTTTTTATGGCCTTTGACAATAATTATGTTAATTCAATTCTGGAAAAAAGCACAAACCAACTTAATGCAACACTATGTTTAAAATCAACAACTTATCTGTTAATTACCACAAGGATGTGGTTCTTAATGAATTGAATATGGATTTCCTGCCCGGGGAAATTCATGGCATTCTGGGTATGAACGGTGCAGGAAAAACCACACTTTTTAACAGTATTTGTGGAATTAAATCAATAGATAGCGGAACCTGTCATTATAATGGTAAATGGATAAGCAGTGATGACATTTCATTCATGCAGACAAGCACCTACTTTTATCCTTATATGCAGGGAATTGAATACTTGCAATTACTGGGTGGTTCGAATCCGGATTTTGATCCACATCACTGGAATAAAATTTTCGAATTACCATTGAATCAACTGATTGAAAACTACTCAACCGGTATGAAAAAAAAGTTGGTATTCATAGGAGTATTAGCACAGAACAAACCCGTTATTATTCTGGACGAACCTTTCAACGGTGTGGATATAGAAAGCAATGAAAAGATCATTCAGATACTGGAATACCTTCGTAAAAAAGGCGCTATAATTTTACTTTCTTCACACATTATTCATACCCTGACTGATTGTTGTGATAAGGTGAGTTATCTTAAAAACGGTCAATTTTCCAAGACCTATACAAAGGAAGACTTTAGTGATTTGAAGGAGTTGATAAAAGAACTTGTCAGTCAGGATGTGGCAGATGTTATTGCTGAATTATAATTTTTAATCTTTTTATCAATTACTTTTTAATTTAATTTTTATTAAAAAACGGATTTATAATAAAATGTAATTCAATTATTTAAACATTAAATATTCCTATATTTATAATAAAAATTTAGAAAAAAATTGTATAGATTAAACAAAAAGATTTGGAATTCCGATATCTTTTGCTCTATCTTTGTGGCAAGGAAAAGAAAAAGTTCATTCAGAAATTAAGGAGTAAAATCCTTAGTAAATATCTTATCAAGAAAGGTGGAGGGATCAGGCCCTGCGAAACCTTGGCAACCTACCTATAGCGGGAAAGGTGCCACTTCCTTCTCTGGTTTATTTCAGAGATAGATAAGTTGCAAAAAAGAGTTCAAAAAAAATATTCGAAAGATATAACAAACTCTCTTCAGGCACTTGTCGGAAGAGAGTTTTTTTATGTACTGAAATAGCTGATCAGTCATTTAAGAAGTCTTTTCCCGACGCTTTTCACGATAGGATAAAATCAGTAAAAAAATTGAATTTAACTATTTGAAAAACGAAAGACATGAGCGACAAAATATTAAAACTAGGCATTTTCGGCTTCGGCTGCGTAGGGCAGGGGCTACACAATGTATTAACACAGACCAAAGGAATCAATGCCTCTATAGAAAAGATATGCATCAAACATCCGGAAAAGAAAAGGACCTTAGCAGCAGAATATTTCACTACTGACCCGGCCGACATTCTTGACAATCCTGAAATAGATGTAGTAGTGGAATTGATAGACGATTCAGAAGCAGCTTATTTCATTGTAAAAGAATCAATTAAAAGAGGCAAGGCTGTTGTCAGTGCCAATAAAAAGCTGATTGCTGAACATCTGGAGGAGTTGTTGTATCTACAGGAAAAATACCATACGCCACTTCTTTATGAAGGCGCAGTATGCGGAAGCATCCCTATTATCAGAAATCTGGAAGAGTATTATGACAACGACTTACTAAGCTCTATATCAGGTGTTTTTAACGGGTCCACCAATTATATTCTTTCAAAAATGAAGAAAGAAGGGATTGCTTTTGATTCAGCATTAAAAGAAGCACAAGATAAGGGTTTTGCCGAATCAGACCCAATACTCGATGTAGGGGGATTCGATTCTAAATACAAATTATGCATTAGCCTGCTGCATGCCTTTGGCATTCTTGTGCGTCCTGAAAACATTTTGAATATCGGCATTCAAAACCTAAACGATCAGGATGTCAATTATGCCAATCAGAACAATCAACAGATAAAACTTTTGGTTCATGGCAAGAAAGAGGGACAACATATATCAGCCTTTGTACTGCCTACCTTTGTGAATAAAGACAATCCTCTCAGCAATGTTCAAGATGAATTTAACGGCATATTATTAGATTCAGCCTTTGCCAATCAGCAGTTTTTCGGAGGGAAGGGTGCAGGTGCCGACCCCACAGGTTCAGCAGTTTTATCCGATATCAGTGCCTTAACCTACGGTTATAAATACGAATACAAGAAGTTGCATCAAAACACAGTAGTGAGTTATTCTAC
>CAJQOX010000095.1 GCA_905480075.1 uncultured Aureispira sp.
CGTAAATTAGCCGATGGCTGTAAAAAAAGAATTAATATTTCGTGTTGTACTCCTGCTTGCTATTATGTTGGGTCTTCTCTTACTTGCAAAATATACCCCCATCGGTGCTTACTTCAGTGTAGAAAAGCTGCAGGAATTAATTAAAGGGGCCGGTTTTTGGGGGCTGCTCATTTTTTTTGCCGTGTTTTTGTTGGGAACCTTGATGAATGTTCCCGGGGCTGTTTTTTTAATCTTTGCCATCATTACTTATGGCTATTTTTTTGGTATCCTGCTTTCTTATACTTCAGCATTATCCTGTGCTATGATCAATTTTTTATTCGCGCGCTTTATCGGTGGAAAAGCCTTGTCCGAAATTCAAAATAAAAGAATTCAAAAAGTACTGTCTAAAGTAGACTCCCACCCGATTTCAACGCTCTGTTGGTTGAGAGCTTTTATGCTGCTTTCACCAGTGGTGAACTACACTATGGCCTTAACAAATATTAAATCCAAACAATTTTTTATTGCTAATGCCATTGCAATGATATTTCCTTTTGTTTTAATTATTTCAGGAACAGTTTTCTTCAGAAGCACCTTTTTTCAGGATGTTATTTTAGTTTGGCTTAAATCTTTTATCAGTTAACAGAATTCATCTTTAGTTGATCAGCCCACTTTTTTTATTCGATTACTTCTATTTCCTTTATTTCAATCCAGTATTGATGATTTATTGCATGGTATTCGCCCCATGAATTTGTTACAATGCCCTGACGTATGATTCCGTCATCTGCAGGGGGTAAGACAGCGTTATTTCTGGTCTTACTGATAATTCCTTTGACTTTTACCTGCTTGTCATATAGTTCTGCTTCCCAGCTATCTTTGCCTATCACAAAATAATCCACGTCAGAAGATATAACCAAACCATTCTTCCTTCGTTGTGTTTTTCCGATTATCTCTTGTATTTCACTCATTATTTAATGATGTTTCTTTATTTTAATAAAAAATAGTTATTTTTGTAATGCATTAATGTATGATACCGACTCTTATAAAGGTACAATTTTATGACAACTTCTGAATTTATTAACTTATTACAAAATCCAAATCAACTTAATGATTTGAGTTTTGATGAATTTGAACATCTATTGTTGCAATATCCTTATTGCAACGGTTTGCGAATGTTGCAGCTTAAAAAATTTAAAGATAATAAACATATTGCCTTCGAAAGACATCTCACGCTTGCTTCAACTTATGCCTCCGACAGAGGGAAATTATACGATTTTGTCAACAAACCTATTTCTGCAATTCCTACTGTGATAGCTATTGATAAATCTTTATCAGTTAAGGAAAAAAAAACTAAAATTTTAACAAAACTCGTTCAACCTCCTCCTGTTTTTTCTCACAGGGTTTCTGATAATCCCCCTTCCATTGTTTTTGAAGAGGAATTGGAAGTTCAAAATGTTGAAATTGAATATAATTTACCTGAGTCTCATAAATCAGATTACGGACTTAGCCTTATGCCCGTCGAAGAATGGTTGCAGGATTTTGAACCTCCAAGAATTGAAAAAGAAAAATCAGTAAATAATAAAAAAGCATTTAAACTTTCCAGAGTCCCTCTTTTTGATAAAAGTATGTTTGATTTTCTGGAATCAGATTCCGCTGAGAATAAATCAGTACCTGTTCCTGAAAAAAATATTAAAACGAAAGATCTGTCACCGGACAATAAATTAAAAAACAAAGATCTCGAAACTGATATTGTCTCAGAAACTGAAAAATTATTTTCTGTGAAACCTGAAACAACTTCATTACCCGAGGAAAATAATGAGGCGCTGATTGTAGACGATAAGACTCAATCTATTGACAATCAAAATGAATTGCCGGATGTTTTTGAAGCTTTCTTATCAAAAACCGATCACTTTTTGAAGAGTTTAGGTTCTAAAGGAAAAGATAAAAAATCTCCTTCTTCCGATAGCCTCGAAGATGATAGCACATTAGTAAATGATGACATTGTGTCAGAAACTTTAGCGGACTTATTGGCCTTGCAAGGACAAAATAGTAAGGCAATTAAAATGTATAAGAGTTTAAGTTTGAAATTTCCTGAAAAAAGTCGTTTCTTTGCAGAAAAAATAGAAGAACTGATTTAATAGTATGGTTTTTGAATTTACTTTTTAAATAGTTCGTGCATAATTTATTATTTTTGATACTTATTCAGCATTTTTGCTGATTGGTATTATAGTTATTTTGAAACAAAAGTCCTTAATTGGCTACTCTGATTTTGATTTATCTGGATTTGCTTTTCTGAAGCCTTCCCGGATCTGTTTCTTAATCCGTTCGTACTTTCATTTAAGGAATTATTATTTAATTTTTACGAAAACAATCTGTACAATGGTTTTATTACTAACCATATTAATTGCATTTATCTCCGTTTTATTGATACTTATTATTCTTGTTCAAAATCCTAAAGGTGGTGGTCTCAGTTCTACTTTTGGTGGTAGTCAGGCTGCACATCAAATAATAGGTGCTAAGAATTCAACTGATATGTTGGAAAAAATTACCTGGGGCTTAGCTTCTTCTCTTTTGATTCTTTGTCTTGCTTCCGGTGTGTTTTTTAAATCAGGTACTTCTACTGCTGATAATAATGGGGGTAAAAAAATAGAAAAACCTATAGAAAATTTACCGGCAAATCAACCCACAAATAACTTCCCAGTAAATCAACCACAACCACAACCGCAACCGGTAAAATAATATTACTGTTCTGGATTTTGATCTTATCTTTATTAAGATTTATCTTTATTTTGTAACATTCTTTTGAATTTCGGGATGAATTGATCTATTGTTAATGATTGATTGCCTTCCTATTCATAAGAAGTTTTATCTTTGTGTATTGTTGATTTAGCAATCTGATTATGATTAATTTCTATTATGGCCAGAAGAGGAAAAAATAATAAGGGAGAAAGGCCCAAAATATCTAAAGAAGGTTGGGCTAAAGCAAAAAAACTGCTTTCTTATCTCAAACCTTATAAATGGTCTTTTTTTACAGGTCTTTTGTTTCTCGGTTTAGGAAGTAGTGTTTTTATGATCTTTCCTGCAGCTGCAGGGGAATTGATTGATATTGCTACTGGTAAATCCACTAGTGGACTCAGTCTTAAAGATGTCGGAGTCGGACTTATTATAATCCTGTTCATTCAGGCACTTTCCTCTTATTTCAGAGTGCTTCTCTTTGCAAATGTCAGCGAAAAAGGGATGGCTGATATACGTAAGGCTTTATATAGAAAATTAATTACTCAACCTACCGCCTTTTTTGATAAGAACAGGGTAGGGGAGCTTACTAGCAGAAGCACTGCAGATGTTCAGCAATTACAGGATGCTATATCTATTACCCTTGCTGAATTGATCCGTCAAATTATCATCCTTACCGTGGGGATTGCCTACTTGGCTATTATGGCGCCACAGTTGCTTCTTGTAATGATCTCTACCTTTCCGGTAGTGATATGTATTGCCCTTTTCTTTGGCCGTTATATTCGTAAACTATCCAGAAACAGACAGGATAAACTTGCCGAAACCAACACTATTATTGAAGAAACCCTGCAGGCTATCTCGGTAGTGAAAGCTTTTACCAATGAGTGGTTTGAACAAAAACGCTATGGTAGTTCTGTCAATCAAGTGGTTACAATATCTCTTAAATTCGCCAGAATACGTGGATTATTTATTGTCTTCATCATTACTGCCCTTTTCGGAGCTATGTTTTTTGTTCTGTGGTGGGGGGCTACTTTAGTTCAGTCAGGCGATATGGCACCCGGCGAGTTGGTTACCTTTATTACTTTAACTGCTATTATTGGGGGGGCTGTAGCAAGTCTTGGTGATTTTTACACTCAGATTCTACGTGCTGTAGGGGCCTCAGAACGCATAATGGAATTGCTCGACAGCGATTCAGAACTGGAAATTAATGAAAACCTGCCTGCTTTAAATCTTATTGGCAATATTCAGTTCAATAATGTGCACTTTCATTACCCTTCCCGCCCCGAACTTGATATCCTGAGTGGTATTGACCTTAGTATTAAGTCCGGACAAAAAATTGCCCTTGTTGGTGCCTCAGGAGGTGGTAAGTCTACTATTGTTAAACTTCTTTTACGTTTCTATAATCTCGCAGAAGGTACAATTACCATTGACAATAAATTAATCTCTGATTATAATCTCCTGCAACTCAGACAAAATATTGGTATTGTTCCTCAGGAAGTCATCCTTTTTGGTGGTACAATTCGTGAAAATATTACTTATGGTAACCAAAATGCTTCTGAAGATCAGATAATTCATGCGGCTAAACAATCCAATTCATGGGAGTTTATCCGTTCTTTTCCTGAAGCCCTTGATACTATAGTCGGCGAAAGAGGCGTACAGCTCTCAGGTGGTCAACGACAACGTATTGCTATTGCAAGGGCAATCCTGAAAAACCCCTCTATCCTCCTGCTCGATGAGGCAACCTCTGCACTTGATGCCGAATCTGAAAGAGTCGTACAGGATGCGCTGAATAAACTTATGAAAGGAAGAACTTCTGTGATCATTGCGCATCGCCTTGCTACTGTCAGAAATGTCGATTGTATTTACGTACTTGAAAATGGTAAAATTATTGAAAAAGGCAATCATGATGAATTGGTCTCTAATAAGAAGGGCGTTTATAATCAATTAGCTAAATTGCAGTTTTAAACAGTTCCGTCTCTTCAAATTTTTATTTTTTTATGCTTTACCTTGTACCTACTCCTATAGGAAATCTTGAAGACATTACCCTGCGTGCCTTACGTATCCTCAAAGAAGTTGATGTAGTACTTGCTGAAGATACAAGAACCTCCCGTAAATTGTTTCAACATTATGATATTGTGACGCCTCTGAAATCTCATCATGCACACAATGAACATCAGGCTACCCAAAAAGTTGTCGATCAAATCCTTGAAGGACTAAGTGTAGCGCTTATTTCCGATGCAGGAACTCCTGCGATCTCAGACCCGGGTTTTGTTCTTGTTCGTGCCTGTATTCAAGCAGGTATTAAAGTAGAATGCCTGCCTGGCCCTACTGCAATTATTCCAGCCCTTGTTTGTTCCGGCCTTCCCTGTAACAGATTTTATTTCGAAGGTTTTCTGCCGCACAAAAAAGGGAGACAAACCAGATTAATTTATCTTTCCCAACTCAGTTGTACCTTTGCTTTGTATGAATCACCTCATCGTCTCCAAAAATGCATTATGCAGTTGATTGAGCATTGTGGTAGTGAACGTAAAGCGGTTGTCTGCCGAGAGATCTCTAAAATGTTTGAAGAATACGCAAGAGGAACTTTAGGAGAAATCCTTCTTCTATTAACGAATAAACAACTAAAATCAAAAGGAGAGATTGTGATTGTTGTGGCAGAAAAGGAAAAAGTAAAAAAGAAAAAATATTCCTGAATCTATCCCCTAATTTATTCTAGTTTCTCTTGGATGAATTACTCAGAGAATTTTTGATGTTTCTTTTAAATAAAAAAGCCCCGTAGAAATCTCTACGGGGCTTTATTTATGATTGCAATTAGCTTATTTTACGATCAGTTTCTGTTGTTGTACAGAATTTCCAATAGTCAACTTTACAATGTACATTCCTTTTGCTAACTTATTGGCAACAATCGGAAGTTGAACAGTACCTGTAATAGAATAGTCCCTTTGAGATATAACCTTTCCACTCATATCTAAAATGGTTAGGTTTACTTCCTTATTATCATTGTTTATAATGTCAATAAACGTAAGACCATCGGTAGGATTTGGGAATAACTTAAAATTGTCTTCCTCCAGGGCTACCTCGGTAACATTAGTCTGACAAGCTACATAACCATTATTAACAGCTGAAGAAATGGTTTCTTTTCCGGCATTATCAATTCCTCCGGATGGATTTCTTAAAAAACTGATTATATGAATTTGGTTTTCATCCCAACCGGCAGGTAAGGTAAAACTGAAACACTCCGTAATCATCTGACCACTGGAAATGGAAGCAGGAAATGTAGCACCACCATCAAATGTTGGTACTATTGTTCGTGCTACGTGATTGTAATTCATCAGAGATGCAGGAACCGGATTGGGCAATAATTCGAATCCTCCCATTACTCCGCTGCCTCCACCTGCATAGGCATTGGATTGTGCCCAGCCGGAAGTAGTGCCGGACAGACTGTCTTCAGTTAAAATCAATCCTAATCTCCATGCACCGGATGTGGCTGATTGCCAATCTGTAGTTACCGATACATCTAACTGTCTTGTAGACTGATTCCAGGTTGCACCATTAGTTATAAATGCAGTAGGAGCAATCTGAATCCGTTGAAGGAACTCAGTTTCCATTGCTGAAGGATCCATTTCTGTTCCCCTGTCAACCAATGAACTGGGATATCCGGAAATACTGGTTCCTAAACCTGCATCATAGGCGGAGTCAACCATTGGGTCATTCGATCCATTGTGAATCGCAACACCGGCCCAGGCATTTCCGTAAGTTTCTTCCATGTAATCCATAAAAACGGCACCTCGCGGACACCATTGACACCAGGTTCCTGTTGCTTCTTCACCAAATACTACTTTTCCGGTGGCTGTGACAGGAGGACTGATCGTAATACTTGAACTATCATCCGATACATTGGCATCTGCCCCCGCTCCGTTTACGTTAGAAATTACTACAGTGAAAGGATTAGAACCTGCAATAAGGGATACAGGTGTAGCAAATGTATGTTGGTAATTTTCCAGGGAAGCCAGCGATACGGGGCCAACACTTTCCTGTACCGATTGATTATTATATATATACTCAATGTCAAAGGAAGTAATGGTATCTAAACCCAAATTTCTTACTCTGCAATCAACATCAGGACTAGATCCTACCACACCGTTAAGTTGAGACACAAAAGTAACTCCGCCGTTAACTGCCGGTAAATTAGCAGGCACGTGATCGTAACTGACATCATCAACATAAAAACCGGAAACCCCATTTCCTCCCTGTGCGGTTGAATTAACAGGATATAAATCTAAAATGCCAATAGAACCGATAGGGTTTGAAAAAGTACCTGCACTGACGTTATTAATAAATACTTCCCAATTATTTGCCGTTAAATCAATTTCAATGCGCATATTAAACCACTGTCCGGTAGGATAGGTTCCGGTTAAATAGTTTGTCCCTGAATTCGAAAACTTTAAAGTACCGGTATTTAACATATAACAATCAATGGCCCATACATTTCCAACATTAAAGTCTTGTTGTAAATTGAAATAAGCTCCTTTACCTGATTCAACGTAAAAATTGGCTTCCAAGCTGAAATTTCCTGAATTGTATACCTGTGCAAATCGTAAAATGATATCTTCAGGACCTCCGTTCGCAGAACTCGAGGAGAAATATAATGAATTTGAAGCACTGCTGGAATTAGCATTAGATACGGCTACATCTTCAGTAGTACCTGCGCCTCCTGACCAGGTATCCCAATCGGTTGAGTTTTGAACTACTAAATCATTTCCTGCTGTATAAGAATCAAAATTATCTGTAAAAATTTGTGCGGATATTGATGAGGCCAGTGTAATGGCACACAGTAATGGTAAAATCAGTTTCATCTTTTTTAAATTTGGTTTGTAATTAATAATTAGTGGTATGGATATCTCTTGACAATTTATTTAAGAAATAATTAACATTTCTCATCCTAACAAAAATAATAAAGATTCTTGTTTTATTCAATAATCAATTGAGTAAATCCAGCATAAGCTGAAAATTATAGCTACAGATAAGCTGGAATTAAAAAAAGGAGAACAATATCTTAAGGAAATAGTAAAAAATAATATGAAAATTAAATTCAAAGCATATTCTTCAGCGCCATCAGTGTCGCCTTCAGAAAATCATCAATATCTCCGTCAAGTACCTTTTTTACATTATGAACTGTATGATTTGAACGATGGTCCTTAATTCTTTTATCATCTAATACATAGGAACGGATTTGTGACCCCCATTCGTTTTTCATCTTTTCTCCTTCTACCTCTGCTTTTGCCGCGTTTTGTTTCTCTATCTCCAGCTTGTACAATTCCGATTTCAGCATTTTCATCGCCTTATCACGGTTTTTATGCTGAGAACGCTGTTCCTGACATTCTACGGTTACTCCAGAGGGTAAATGTCGTAGTCTTACTGCGGATTCTGTTTTGTTTACATGCTGACCACCTGCACCACTCGCACGGAAGGTATCCCACTCAATATCTGAAGGGTTAACTTCTATTTCTATACTGTCATCCACCATCGGGAAAACAAAAACAGAAGCAAAGGAAGTCTGACGCTTACCCTGTGCATTAAATGGACTTGGGCGAACAAGGCGATGAACGCCGTTTTCCCCTTTTAGCATACCATAGGTGTATTCTCCGCTGATTTCAAGACTCGCAGTCTTTATTCCGGCAGTATCTCCTTCCTGATATATCAACTGCTTTACCTTATGTCCCGATTTTTCAGCCCACATTGTATACATCCTCAATAACATAGAGGCCCAGTCACAACTCTCTGTACCGCCGGCACCAGGGTTTATTTTAAGAATACAGTTTAGGCTGTCTTCTTGTTCTGACATGGTAGATGAGAATTCCAGATTGTCGATAAATTCCTTGGTGATAAGATATTGTTCATCAAGTTCTTCGACTTCTACATCTCCAGCTTCATAAAATTCATGAAGTACTTCCAGGTCACCCAATGAAGTTTCTGTTTCTTCATATTTTTTCAGCCAGAATTCTTTATCTTTAATACTTCTGAGTATGGCATTGGCACGTTTGGTGTCAGTCCAGAATTCAGGGTCTAAAGTATGTTTTTTTTCTTCTTCGATTTGCATTCTCCGGTTAGAGACGTCAAAGATACCTCCCTAGTATGCCCAGCTGGCCTTGAAGTTCCTTTAATTGTTCAATAGTCATGACTTTTTCTTTTTGTCTTAATTTTTAATAATAATTTGATTGCAATTATAGCTAATTTATACTTGCTTTTCTTCTTTTTAATAAAAATATTAGCAAATCACTTATTTAATTTTCAAGCTTCTTTGTTTTCTTTAAAATATAGCTTTCATTTATGATTAATTATTGTATCAATTATTTCTGTTCTTCATATTATATCTTTTTCTGATTGTGAATTATTTAATTTCTGAAGCCTATAGAATGTTAGTTGCACAGCTTTCTTCTGTATATGAAAAAAGAGAGGCATCCAATATTGCCGATATTATTTTTGAAGATGCTTTCAGTATTCCTGATCCTGCTACTTCTCAAAGATTTCTCAAGGATTCAGATTATGATTCCCTGATTAATATAAAGGATGAATTATTATTGCTTAGACCCTGGCAGTATGTACTTGGTCAGGCAGATTTTTATGGCTTAAAATTTTCTGTTAATGAAAATGTGTTGATTCCCCGTCCTGAAACAGAAGAATTAGTTCATATTATTGTCAAAAGGTTTAAAGATCAACCGGTAGAAATACTTGATATAGGAACAGGGAGTGGCTGTATTGCGATTAGTTTAAAACATAATTTAATTCATGCTACAGTCTCTGGAATTGATGTTTGTGAAGAATCGCTTCATATTGCCCGAAAAAATGCTTTGAATAATAATACCCCTGTTTTATTCCGCCAACTGGATATTTTAAAAGAAAGGGAATCTAAAAAAATGCCCTCTTATGACATCATTGTTAGCAATCCTCCGTATATTCAACATAATGAAAAGCATCTGATGTCTCAACAGGTCCTTAAGTTCGAACCGGAAGGTGCACTATTCGTAACAAATAATGACCCGCTTCAGTTTTACAAAGTGATTGCTGATTTTGCCCTCATGCATTTAAATAATAATGGGCGCATTTATTTTGAAATTAATGCTTTTTTCGGTCCGCAAGTATTGTTGATGTTACAAAATAAAGGTTTCCTTAATTGTCAGTTATTAAGTGATATGTACGGAAACAACAGGATTGCCCTTGCTACTTTTAATAATGAATCTTGAATTATGAAACTGATATTCTTCTTTGTCTTTTTATTTGTTTTTTCTTTTCATTTGTCGGCTCAACAACAGAAATACTCTAAAGTAAGGGTCTTCCTTGATGGCAAACCTGCTCAGGAACTCATGCAACTTGGGGTTACCTGCGATCATGGACATCACCGACCCTCTGTTCATTTTGAAAGTGATTTTTCCCAATCCGATTTGCGTTTGATGGACCTGCATGGTTTCAGATACGAGATTCTTATTGATGATGTAGCAGATCATTATCAACAACAAAATATAGAAGGTAGTCCAAGAAACAACGCTTGTAATTCTTCCTCAGGTGCTGCTGATTACCCTCAACCTTCCAATTTTTCTCTGGGTTCAATGGGTGGATATCTTACGTATCAGCAAATGCTTGATAACCTCGATAGCATGGTCAGTAAATATCCTAATCTTATAACACCCCGTATGGTTATAGATTCGGCTAACCTTACTCATCAAAACAGACCTATCTACTGGCTCAGAATTTCTGACAATCCTACTGTGGATGAAAATGAACCGGAAGCACTCTATAATGCACTGCATCATGCGCGGGAACCCCTTGCTTTATCCCAACTGATTTATTACATGTGGTTTCTGCTCGAAAATTACAGCAGTAGCCCGGAAATTCAATACATTGTTGATAATACGGAATTGTATTTTGTTCCCTGTATCAATCCTGATGGTTATGTTTATAATGAATCAACCAACCCGAACGGGGGAGGGATGTGGCGCAAAAACAGAAGGAATAATGGGAGTGATTTTGGTGTAGATCTTAATAGAAATTATGGCTATGAGTGGGCATATGATAATATAGGCTCCTCGGGAAACACTTCATCAGATACGTACAGAGGTCCTGCGCCCTTTTCTGAACCCGAATCACAAAATATCAGGGACTTTTGTATTGCTCATAATTTTATCTTTTCAATGAATTACCATACTTATGGAGCCCAGCTTATTTACCCCTGGGCCTATAATGATCAGCTGACTCCTGATTCCAATGAATTCAGATCCTATGCTGATCTCATGACCAACGAAAATAATTATGTATTTGGCACCAACATGGAAACAATCGGTTATTCTACCAATGGGGATGCAGACGATTGGTTGTATGGGGAACAATCTTCTAAAAATAAAATCCTCTCTCTTACCCCGGAAGCAAGTACAGGTGGTTTTTGGCCTCCGTCCTCTACCATTACAGGTCATTGCCAGGGCACTATGTGGCAAAATCTTGCTGTAGCCCACATTATGCTTATCTACGGACAACTTACTAATAAAAGTCTACCCCTCCTTTCTACACTTAATGAACAGGCACATTTTGAACTGACAAGACTGGGTATGATGAGTGGTAACCTTACGGTGTCAGTAACACCTCTTTCTTCCAATATACTTTCAACCGGTGTAGCTCAAAATTTTAATGTCGCTCAGTTCACCACTGTTTCTGATTCTATTTCCATTCAACTCGATCCCGCTATTGTCAGCGGTGAATTGGTCCGCTATCTCCTCACGGTTGACAATGGTTTTTGGTCATCAACGGATACTGTTGAACGTGTATATGGCAATTACTCACTGGCTTTTAACGATAACGCGGATACTATGGCCAACTGGTCAAATCAAGGGTCTAATTCCAACTGGGAAGTGACTACCGCTACTTATTATTCCCCTACGGGTTGTCTGACAGATTCAAAAAACGGAAATTACGATAATAACAGATTAACTGAAATTGTGCTCAATCAAAGTGTTGACCTGACCAATGCCACGGATGCTAACCTTGAGTTCTGGGCAAAATGGGATATTGAAACGGATTATGATTATGTTCAGGTTATGGCAGCAGGAAATAATGGGAATTATCTCCCCTTATGCGGTATTTACACTAATTCAGGAACGAGTAATCAAGCTCAGGATGAACCTTTATATGATGGTCAGCAATCTTCATGGGTTGCGGAAAGAATGTCTCTCAATGATTTTTTAGGTGAATCAGTTGTAAATTTTAAAATAATTTTACAATCAGATTTCTGGGTAAATGAGGATGGTTTTTATTTCGATGACTTTAAAGTCAATGTACTTTCGCCCTCGATTGGAAGCAACTCCTATTATCTGAAAGAAGATATCAACGTCGGTCAAAATCAACCTAACCCGGCAGCACTTAAAGTGTATATTCCACTGCAAATTCCATCTTCCTTCAATCAGAAACTCAGGCTTACTGTGTATAATGTGCTCGCACAGGAAATGTTTTCCAAAGATATTTTAAATAATACTTCCGGAATCGAGATCGAAGTAGAAAACTGGGAGGAAGGCGTTTACTTTTATCAATTGTCTGGAAAGGGTTTTATTTCTGAACCTTTTAAAATGGTGGTGTCTAAATAATTAGACTTTTCTTCTGTTTTTGTTTTATGAACAATTTATAAATCTTTCTGTTTTATCAATAAATCTTTTTTCAATTATTTTAAAATTCCGGTTATGAAACAGATGTTTTTTTCATTTTCTACTATTATCATACTTTTTGCCTGTAGTTCCAACACCGAACCGATAATTTCTGATAATAACACCAATATTTCTGTCTCAGAAACCAAAGTTGAGGCTGATAATTTGAAAAAGGCATATTTTGCCAGTGGTTGTTTCTGGTGTGTTGAAGCAGTTTTTGAATCAGTGGAAGGGGTTAAAGAAGCTGTCTCAGGTTATTCCGGAGGAAAAGAAGCCAACCCAACATACGAAGATGTAGGATACGGAAGAACGACGCATGCTGAAGCTGTAGAGGTTCACTATGACCCTGATGTAATTTCTTATTCTACTTTATTAGAAGTCTATTACGGGTCACATGACCCTACTACTGTTAATGGGCAACGTCCGGATTTCGGTTCTCAATACCGCTCTATGATTCTCTGTAATAATGATGAAGAATTCAGATTGGCTAATGATTTCAAAAAGAAACTTGATGCTTCCGGTCTATATTCTAATCCTGTTGCTACTGAAATTGTGAGATTCACTAAATTCTGGAAAGCAGAAGATTATCATCAAAATTACGAACGGCTCAATCCAAATAATTCCTATGTAAGAAATGTCTCAATTCCAAGATTAAAACGATTCAAAAAGAAATTTCCCCATCTGCTCAAAAAGAATCATTAAAGTTAAATAAGTTAAATGAACGTTTCGTTTTGTTAAGGGAATTACAGTATTGGTAATTTGGTTTGTTGTTTGAGTACCGTTTAGTATTCTATCGCGTAAATAAACTTCATTATGAAAAAATTAGCGTTCTTTTCTGTTATTATCAGTATTTCTATTCTACTCACAGGATGTCCATTTGAGTCTGACTTTCCTGTAAGTCAACCTCAAGTAAAAATTGATTCCGCTTTTATTGGTACCTGGCTGGCAGAGGACTTCCCACAGAAAGGGGATAAGATGAAATATAAAATATTCGCTTTTAACCAAACGGATTATCTTATAGAATCAGTTAATATTAAAGAGGGTATTATTTCTGAACAGGAGTTCTACAGAGGTTTTATTTCAGATTTGAATGGTTTAAAAATCCTGAACCTTCAGATTATAACCGGAAAAAAGTCCTATATATATCATAAATACCGAATGCAGGATGGCAACCTGCATTTATCATGGCTCAACGATTTATATTTTAAAGACAAAGAAATCAATTCTTCAGAAGACCTCAGGAAATTAATAGATTCAAATTTAGATAAGGCAGATATTTTTGAAACGGAATATGAAATTATACTCAGGCCGTTCATTGAAAAATAGTAATTTAAGCTATCTGAAAGTAATTTAGATGGAATGAGATACTACATGAAGATGTCAATATTTATAACCACTTTTCTTCAGATCTTTTCGGTGTTTTTTTGATAAACAGGGTTCAGCATAACCCAATATTTGTTTCTGTACATACTCCTCAAGAACCTTGTTGATTACTGCATAATTTTTGGTAGAAGGTACCTGCATGGAGAAGAAGTTTTCATCCACTATTTCGACATTGCAAAGGAGTTCCTCAAAATTACTGATAATCTCATCCTGAGAAAGTTCTGTTTCATTAATTAATATCTGTATAATTGAGTTGCCTGATTCTTCAATCGTATTTCGGTAGATAAGGCATTTTTCATTAATATCAATAGTTGCATGAAATATATCCCCTGTAGCTATTTTGGGACCGTAGAAAGGAATACTGTGCAATTTATACAAACCTTTTTCTACATCTTTCTTTTCTGCCCATAATATTTCTTCAACTTCTTTTTCTAGAATTTCACTTTTGTATCTGAATAGTATCTCAGTGTATTCTTCAGGATTTATTTTCATATATCAAGGGATAATTATGTATTAAATCAATTTCTGATAACTTTTGAATAATAGGTTAAATTCCCGACAACAATCCGTAATGTATACATTCCGGCAGGATGTCTTGAAATATTCAATTTTTCTTTAATTGAAGTTAGCTCTTTTTCCAATACCTTTTTACCAATTGCATCATAAATTTCAATATTTCCATTTATTTGATCATCAAATTCAATATAAAAAATTCCACTGTTAGGGTTCGGATAAAACCAAAAATTGAATTCTTTGTAAAATTCTACTACCCGAATGTCAGAATAATTATAAACCCCACTGTTTTCTATTCTTTTCAACCGGTAATAATTATAGCCTTCTTCAGGATGTTTATCGTTAAACAAATAAATATGCCCCGAAGTATTTGTGCTTTCTACTTCACCAATATATTGCCAGTTGAAACCATCTGATGATCTTTCAATCTCAAAAACTTTATTATCTTTTTCATTATCAATTTCCCATTTTAAAGATACCTCTTTTGCTTCTGTTGCTTCAGCAGTGAAATTCAAAAACTCATTGTCAAGAAATTGAGAATTATTTACAGGGACCAATTGACTGAATCTTCCGATACCAGAAAATTCTACATAATTATTACCCGGAACCATACTTGCTGCATTGGCAGAAGGAAATACATTGGTCCATACCCCAAAATCTATTGAAGGTCGTTTGTACAAACTATAATTATTCAATACAATATTCGGAACAACTACATCATCATAATTAAATTTGACAATAGCATTTAAACCATTATTGGTAGTACCATAATTATTGACAACCCAATATCCTGTATCTATTGTAGCAAATGAAGGCCCTGCGTAAGCATCTTCACTAATAATATGAGAGACAACTACCTCTCCGTTTACACCTGTTCCAAAATTGATTTCCAGGTCTGTATTTCCAAAGACTACATTGCCTGAAAAATTAACAGTCTGACTATTCGATATCCCGCCACCTGCATGTACAGTTGATAATACATAATCAGTGGCTGTCATATTATAGGTTGTACCATTATTCCTGCGAGTTGCATTTTTTACCCCGTCAATTGTGCCTGATGACCAGTCAGAATTAAATTGATAATAAAGTACCAGGTTGTTTTCAGTATCCTTGAGCGTAAGGTGCCTGTTTTCTCTTATTTCGGTCTGAGTGCGGATATCATTCCATATTCTTAGTTCATCCAAAGAACCATTGAATGGCCTTACAGCTGAATTCCCTGCGCCAATAGTTAATTCATTACTGAGGTCAGGTATAGCGGTATTGAAAGTTCCGCTTGATTCAAGCACTCCGTTAATATATAAATTACAGATTGTTCCATCATAGCTTATTGCAACATGATACCATTTACCATCAAATAATGTACTTGTACTATATAAAGTGTTGGCTATATTATTACCCAATCTGAAAGCAAGTTTTTCGTCAAAACCAGTATCATCACTCTTCCATAGTAAGTACTCAGAATCTATTCCTTTAGCGATAATAACAGGATTTGTTTGAGAACTCCAGTCATCGGAATATACCCAGGATTCAATCGTTATTTCAGAAGGATTCAACTCCGGAGCATCAATTGCTATTATATAATCATCTATTCCATCAAAATTCACCATCTTTCCCCTTACATTGCTTATCAAAAGGCTTGTATCTAAACTGATTTGAAGAACATATTCACCGGAATCAGAATTAATCCCTTCAACAATAATATATACAGTATCTCCTTCATTAATATACTGACTGCCCAGGTATGATTGATTTCCGCAACTATCATTATTGGATACAATCATATTTGCTGAAGAATCTAAAAGGTACAGATAAGTATCAAATGAAGAACCACAAAGAGACAAATTATAAAAAGCACTGCTATCACAAACAAAACAATACCAAACATCTTTTGAGGGGTTTCCTGTAAAAGTATTGGTATAGCAGCTATCGGTGGTGTTGTTGTCAAAATAAGGAATCCCTGAGATGATTAAAGGGTTGTTCTTACTATCACCAACTAAATCTGCAGCCTGTTGCTCAATGTAAATACTGAATATTCCGGTGGCTACCGCATAGCCTTCCAAAACTATATAAAGAGTATCTCCCCCGTTCACATTCATATTGATCAGAGAAGGACCTCCCGTAGGCCCACAACGATCATCATCTGACTTAAGTTCCGTACTGTCTGAACCCAGAATTCTGAGATAGGTATCAAAATCCGAATTGCATAAATCAACGGTGATAGATCCTGTACATTCCTGTAAAATTAACTGATACCATACATCAGGAGAATTGAACCCGGTTGTGTTTGTATAGCAATTTGTTGTGTTCCCATCATCTGTAAAACTTGTATTAGTTACTGTTATTGCAGTATGCATAGAATCACCATTCAGGGGAAGAGGGCAGGGGGTCGTAAACAAAAAAGGGACAGACCAGTTACTTGTATCGCCTGCACCACAGATTTCACGGATTACGTATAAATAAGTAGTTCCGAACTGAAGAGAAGAAATATTTTGAGGATTGCTGCTTACAAAATTACCGATTCCGTTAAAACTCTGACCCAATTCTATCATCTCCAACTCCCATTGCGTGTTACTGATATCTCCTGCAGTCCAATTCAAATCGGCAGAATTCATAGTCACATTAGTTGCATTGAGATTAACCGGAGTATAGCAGACAGGACCATCATAAAATTCAACATCATCTATCAATATATCATTATACCAGGGACTCGGGTCATTTGACCCTGTAACATTAAACCGCACCTGCACATTACCGCTGATAGTAAAATTTGCAAGGTTAATAATTACCTCAAACCATTCTTTACCAAGGTTACCCTGAAATGTCTGTACCGTATTCCAGGCGGAACCATCAAAAAATTCAACCTCAACTTCATTATTTGTATTATTGTTGATGTTATTGCTGAATACATAATATCGCAGCGCAGGCCTGGATAATGATGAAATATCAATAGTAGGAGAAGTAAGTGTACTGACCGCACCGTTCAGATTAGCAGAGCCATCTATGAAAGCATAGTTTCCACTATTCGCACTGTGGTCTCCTGCAATCATAGCACCATAATCTGCAGTAGTGCTGAAAGTCCATGAATTAGCTCCGGATTCACTCCAGCATGCAGGAAGGTACATCTGATCAAAACTTTCAATATAGGGTGCTGTAAAAACCCCGCAGGTAGTTATGAAATTTACCGGCCCTACCCAGGTACTTGTATCACCGGCACCACAGATTTCCCTAACATAAAATGAATAGGGGGTTCCCATACTTAATCCGGATAAAGTATGAGGATTCGACCCGCTGATAAAACCACTGCCTGTTACAGAATTTCCTGCTTCAATCAGTTCAATTTCCCAGCTCGATCCAGTACCATTAGATAGCCAGGATAAATCGGCGCTTGTATTTCCGATATTACTGACTGTAAGATTGCTTGGAGTAGGGCAGTAAGGCGATTCGTCTATTACTACATCATCAATTAAAATATCATTAAACCATGGGCTAAGGCCTGAAGAACCCGTTACAGTAAATTTTAGCTGTATCGGCCCTGTAGGTGAAAGCGCATTAAGATAGTAATTTACCTCATGCCATCCTCCAAGATCTCCCTGATTCTGATAGATAGTTGCCCAGCTGCTTCCGTTCCAAACTTCAACCAAAAAATCATTGTAGGTATTATTATAGGTGTTTTTGCTGTATACCCAGAAGCTAAGAAGTGGTATGCTAAGCCCGGAAATATCTATCAATGGACTGATTAGCTCTGATTTACTGCCATTAATATTATATGAACCATCCATCCAGGCATAATTTGTATTGTTTCCGCTGTGGTCATTAGCTGCCGCAGCATCGTAAGCAGCATTTGTATCGTAATCCCAGGCTTGTGGTCCCGTTTCAGTCCAGCAGTTCTGCGTAAAAGGCAAATCAAAATCCTCAGTAAAGGGAGCATTAAATACCGTAGGACACAAAGTAGAAAAAACCTCAGGCCCTACCCATATTGAAGTATCACCAGGAGCACAAACATCTCTCATATATACATAATATGTTGTGGCAGAGTCCAACAGTGGATAAGTGGCTGGATTAAAATTTACAAATTGACCGGATCCGGTAGCAGGAGTATAAGCTTCCACCGTTTCAATTTCCCAGTTTGTTGTCGGATTGTTCTGATTCCAGGCAATGTCTGCCGTGTTCAGCGTTATGTTGCTGAAAGTAATATTGGAAGGTGGAAAACATTGTGGTGCCAAGGGAGGACCTGAAACATCATCTATATACCAATTGTCACCATCATCCTGACTCATCACAAAAGCTACATAAATATCCTGTCCGATATAGGCACTTAAATCTACTGAGCCAAGACTGTATACTGTTGTAAAGTTTGACTCTCCCTGAGTGGCAATTGTAGTATAAGCTGAGGGATCATTCTGATCAGTTGTAGAAATCTTAATGCTATAAATAGTCCCATAATCAAGAGTAAAAGCCTGCTTTTGATAGAAATCCAAATAAAAATCTGTTGCAGTGGGTCTTAATTTTGGAGTTACAAGCCAATCTTCCGCCAAAGGACCACCGGTAGTTTCATACCGTACAAAAGCCGCCCCTGTTCCTGAGTAAATATCTGCAGCTGAGTTTGTTCGCTGCCAATCCTGATTAGGACCTGCTGCATTACTACCTATAAAGGAACTCCAGCCCAAAGGGGGAAAGGTCATCCCTTCAAATCCTTCGTTTAATTGCGCATTAAGATTTTGTGTTAATAATAAAAATAGATATATTAATAGGGTAGAGCGTATCTTCATATAGTATTTTTAAACAAAACAGGGATTATTGTTACCATGAAAATACAAATATCTATCTATATTCCAAATTTCAAATTTTTATTCTTTTAAAATATTTTTTCTCAAAAGAAAGTATTTATAGCATTTGTTTTTTTTGTTGTTCCCCTTGATACATTTCAATAAGAAGTAACTGCAGTTCACTTGTCCGATATTGGATGTAAAATATTTATTCAAATAAATTATTGTATTAGTGTAATTTCAGGTAAATATAATTGTGTACAAACTAAATTATCATTTATACTCTATCTCATATTTAATAAATTAAATTATTTTGTGCAAAACAAAATGAAACAGGAAAATCAGTTGTATTATATATAATTATCTATATGTATTTTAATAATGGAAATGCAATTAACATTTTCAGAAGTGTGTTTGCAGTATCGTATTTTATTACCTAAAATTATTGTACTTTGCGGATGTGGTGTTTTATTAAAATTATATTAAACTATGAAATTTTTTATTTTTCTTTTTGTCTTGTATTCTTTAAGCTATTCTGAATCTCTTTTTTCTCAGTACCTCTCACCGGCTGAATTGAACAATCAGAAATGTTATAAATCTATAGAAGAAATCAAAATTGCATTAAAAGAAAAAACTACAATTTACAGAGTAAACCTTAGTAATCAAAAAATCCCTGAATTTCCTGCTGTTCTTTTGAAATTAACTAACCTTCAGGAACTTGTACTTGATAATAATTACCTGAAACATATTCCTGACAGCATTTCAAAACTTCGTAATCTACTTTTTTTTTCAGGGGTCAATAATTTGATTAGCAATCCGGGGAATTTAGGCCTTATAAAACAATTGGAATATTTAAATCTCTCCAAAAATGAACTGACAGAAATACCTTCAGGTCTATTTGCATTAAAAAAACTTAAAAAATTAATTCTTTCTTATAATAATATTAATTTCATTTCAGATAATATTGTAAATCTTTCTGATCTCAGAGAATTGATTCTTGATCACAATAATATTACTCATCTACCTGAAACTATATCTAATTTAGCAGCTTTAGAACAGCTTTCAGCAAACTTTAATAAGCTTTCACAGCTACCTGATTCTGTTGGTAATCTTTCTGAACTCAGAGAATTGTACCTTTTAAATAATAATTTGACAACCCTTCCTGCAAGTTTTGGACGATTAACTAAGTTATCTTTGCTAAATCTGGAAGCAAATAAAATTGACTCTTTGGATTCTGAATTTTCTTCCTGTTCAACACTGCGTATTTGTGAACTTAATGATAATTTGCTTTCAGTTTTGCCCGAAAATTTTCATCGGCTTTCAAATTTAAAAATTCTTAAACTTAAACGTAACCGACTGGCCACCCTGCCTGACAATATCGGATTGCTTGCTGCCCTACAGGAGTTGGACCTTGCCGGGAATAAGCTTTCGGAGCTTCCTGCCAGTATTTCATTGCTTTCTGAATTGATAAAGCTTGATCTCAGGTCAAATTACATAGAATCAATACCTGAGGATATTTTTAAATTGACCGAACTGAGAGAACTTGAACTCCGCGATAATAAACTCTTTTCTCTGCAAAAAGGGATTTTTAAGTTACCCCATCTTGAGCTACTTGATATCGGTCATAATCAATTGAGTGAAATTCCAGAGGACATCAGACAACTAACTAAATTAAAATACCTTCTTTCTGTTGATAATAGCATCGAAAAAATCCCAGAAAGCATCGGTAGTCTGAAGAATTTGAAATTATTAAATTTTGATTATAATCACTTAAAAGTTCTTCCGGAAAGTTTGGGATTACTGACAGCGTTGAATTCTTTGCTTCTAAGAGGAAATCAACTGCAATCATTGCCGGATAAAATCGGAAATCTCAGTAAACTTGAAATTCTTAAAATTTCTGAAAACAAATTATCCGTTATCCCGGAATCCTTTGAAAATTTACAAGCATTAAAAATTCTCGACCTGGATAATAATAATCTTACTATTTTTCCCCCTGTTCTGAATACTCTTATCCACCTTCAGGATTTAAATCTTGGAAATAATCAACTCAGTATGCTTACTAACTTTTCTGCTTTGGTTGATTTGAAAGAATTAAAGTTATATAACAACAGATTTACTGAGATACCTTCAGAGATTTTCAATCTAATTCACCTGGAAGAATTGAATCTTCAAAATAACCAATTAACTGAATTACCTGACCGTATTGTTAGGTTACAGAAGCTGAAAAATCTTGATATTCAAGATAATCAAATCAGCATATTTTCACCATTGATTAACAAATTACCTGAATTGAAAAATCTTTACTTTAAAAATAATTTTCCGGATAAACAAAGCAATGATGTTATTACTAAATGGATGATGAATAATAGTCAAACCAATTAAATATTTTTATTATGAATATGTAATTTGTTGTATACATTATTATATACATAAGAGACCTTATTGTTATTCTTAACAAATAATAAATATTAATTGCATAAGATAAATTTGTATAATTACCGAAAAAAGAGTAATTTCAAGAGAACTTAAAATTATATCTATGACAAAAAATATACTTTTATTCATTTTTGTTTTATTTAGTACATCTTCATTTTCTCAGAATGTAGGTATTGGAACGCTCACTCCCAGTCACAAATTACATGTTGCAGGTTCAGTTCGTATTACTTCTTTAGGTGGTTCCGGCAATGCGCTTGTTCTTTCAGATAATAATGGAGTTCTTAGCAATACGGCACTTTCCGGTAACGGAACAGATGTTCTTGATGGGACAGGTACTTTCGTTCCGATTTCTTCACTAACTGATGCATGGCTTCTTACTGGAAATGCAGGAACTTCGCCGGGTACTAATTATCTAGGGACTTCGGATGCTCAGGATTTACAGGTCAGAACCAATGGTACACTCCGGTATACCGTTGAAAGTACAGGAGAAATCAGAATGGCCAACAGTGCCAATACTTACCTTCGTTCAGGTGCTAACGGAGGTGCCCGTATTCTGGGGCAACAGGGAAATACAGCTGCAAAACCTGCTATTGGATTTTTTAGCACCAACGGTGTTGATGACGGCGCCGGAGGCAATGGTATTTTTCGACCTTTGGCTAATGTAATGGCATTTGCTACTTCATCAGCTGAAAGAATGCGTATCACTCCCAGTGGAACTATTGGTATTGGTACAACTGCACCTGCTTATAATGTTGAAACCGGAGTAGGATATAGTATTAGTGTAAATGATGGCTATCTCAGAAAAGTCAGAGCATTATACCTTCAGGATTGGGATGATAACACCGGTGGAACCAATGATAAATATCGTTTATTGGCTCGTGATGGTTCATGGCAGTTTTATAACGGTGGGGTTGTTGTTGGTAATTACGGAAACGGTACCTGGACTGATTTGAACGATGGATACCTCATTGTTGAAGGACGTATAGGTGTCGCTACAACTGCGCCAAGCCGACAACTTGATGTAAATGGTTCTGTACGTTTCCGTGGTGGTGGTCCTTCAACAGGAGAATACCTCATGGCACAGAACACAAATGGCGATGCTATCTGGTCAAAAGCCGGTTATGGTATGGTGCCGATTGGAACTATTGTAGCATGGCACAAAAGTGCAACAGGTGTTCCCGCTCTACCTGCAGGGTGGGTTGAATGTAATGGCGGCACATCAAACGGAATTCCTGTACCAAACCTGAATGGTGCTACAACTTCTAGATCCGGTGATGCTTCTCTTGGTCGTTTTCTCAGAGGAAACACTACGAGTGGTACCATTCAGAGCGATCAATCTAATAACCTGCGTTGGATAAATCATGACGATTCCGGTAATGGAGATACCAATGATTTCTTTGACGACGACGGAACTACCATAACTATTCGGAATTACAGTACGAGTGGTGATCGTCTGCAGGCCTATCTTGAAGGTGTCGAAACCCGTGTTTCGAATATGTCTGTGGTATGGATAATGCGTACTCTATAATTATTAAAATAAACAAAAAAAAGCCACTGATGAAACTCATCAGTGGCTTTTTTTATACCTTAGTTCTTTCGTTTTTTATTTGTCTGAAACTTTCGATTTTGCTTTTCTCAGTTTTTCCTGTTCCAGTAATTTAATATTATTATTTGCTAATTTAAAATCTTTTGTTTGTTTAAGAATTTCCTGATAAATCTGTTCTGCTTCTTCCAATTCTCCAGTAATAATTTTTATATACCCTATAAAATTTAATGCAGCCAGATAGTAACTTATCTTATCCTTTCCCAAATCTGATTTCAGTTCTTTTTTTATCTGTGCAGACATTGGGTTTTTTAAGACTTCACTCATCCGGCTGACTGCATTTTTTAAATCTTTGGATTCAAAATATAAAAGAGCAATTTCATATCTGTATTCCAGTTCCCGTTCCTTATCTAAAATGCAAAGGCTATCCAATACCTGTATTGCTTCTTTTTTTTGATTCAGTCCTTTGTATGATCTTACTTTTGCAAAAAGTAAATCCTTGGTCTCCAGCTTATTTGATTTTGTTAAAGCTATTTCAATTGCAGAAATTGACCCCTTGTAATTACCCATTTTTGAATACAGATCCCCAAGACGTATATATATACTGTTGTTTTCAGAATCCAAACCCATAAGTTCATGTAAATAGTATACAGCAGTAATATTATCATTGAAACTGATAGCCTTGTCAAATTGCTCTTCTAAATAAGGAGCATTTTTAGGAGAACTGCAGGAGGTAGACATTAGTATTAGAACAATAAAAAGACTAAATAAAGGTTTCATCGAAAAAATTTGTGATAGATTTAAAAAATAGATATTACTCTGCAAAATAACCATCTTCAGTATTATATCTTAATATCCAGCTGTTATGTTTGAAAAAACTTACTTCAAGTTCTGATAAATCTTCATCAGGATCTATTAACAAAATTTTAGGTCTGTAATTTCTTGAAAGATACACTTTACCGCATATTTTTACATTATTGAATCCAGCCAATTCTGCCTCTTTTTTAAGAAATTTTGCAAACTGTGGAATCATAAAAGGGAAAGTTCCCATTGTCCTCATTTGTTTTTGACTGAGATATTTTGAAACTTCAAGCTTTTCTCTTTTCAATACAATGGTTTTTGCTTCATTATATTCCAATAATAAAAAATCCTCTGCATCTACATAGTTACTTGATGCCATCATATGCCAAGCACCTAATTTTCCTTCAGCTGTCCAGAAAACAGATCCTTTATATAGCAAACTTCTGAGTGGAAATACTATCTGAAATGCCATATAAACAATTAGAAAACTAATGATAATTCGTTGACTAATTTGATCAGGCCTGTTATAATTTTCTTTAACAGCTGTTTTCCCGGATTGTTGATTTGAAAATTTATTTCTTATCATTTCAGGAGGTATAAATAATACAAATGAGGAAAGCATTGCATAGGGAAAACTACCGATATTAAACAAATAGGAATTACTAATATTAAAAACGATTATAAATGGTAAACAATACCATAATGACCGTTTCCATAACAAAAGAAAGCCAATGCACAAGTCATATAATAACCCTCCGTAAGTAACTACCAATGATAATGGATATATAATTTCATGTCTCCATTTCAGGTTATTTTGAAGCATGGAATACCCTGAAAGATTATCAATCCAGTCTTTATTCTGGATTTTGGAAAGACCGCCATAAAAATATATAATCATAAACTGAAACCTAAACAATAATAGCTGCCATAAGGGTACCATCTCATCTAAATTCAATCTTTTTTTATCAACCGAGTAGGATTTGTGTGCATCAGTAATTACAAAAAACAGACTGATGAGTGAATAGGCATAATAATGATTATTCCAATAGGATGCGTCAATTAAAAATATATAGGTATACAAAACAAAAAGAACTTTGCTGGTAAATTTATAATACAAGCCTGTTATCATCAGTATTGAAAATAGGACACCAGAATAAAAACATGTATACATCATGGGGTCAGGTAATACTTTTACCCAATCGAAAAATGGATATTTAAATTCAAAAATTGTATCCAGGTATTTAATTTTACCCCCACCGAAAGCAAGTACTCCAAAATAATACAACATGACAAAACCCCACAAAATCCTGAAGATTCCCAAACTGGATGATGACACAGGTTTAAACAGGTATCCTCTTAAGTTTGTATATTTTTCTTCCGTTTGTTTATGATGCATTATCGATTTTTTCAAAATTTTATAATTAAGTCTTTACCAATGAGGGAAAAAAGCATCCTCAAAGTGTTTTATCTCAAGTCCGGGTTCAAGAACGATTGCAATTACATCAAACCTGAATTCTTTTTCATAATTAATTGTGTACATGTACTCAGATGCCAGTTCATACATCAGGTTTTGTTTTTTCTCTGAAATCCCTTCTTCAGGATGTCCGAAAGTATTTGTAGTACGTGTTTTAACTTCAATAAATATAAGCAAATCCTCCTTTTTTGCAATAATATCCATTTCTCCTTTACCCCATCTCCAATTTAATTCCAGAATATTATATTGTTCTTTTAATAAATATCTTTGCGCAATTTCTTCGCCTAACTTGCCAGTTTCATTGTGTTTAGCCATAAAAGTATTATATTGTGTGCATAAAAACACTTTCTATTTATAAGTCTTTAAATATTAGGTGGTTGATTGGAAACCGTCTTTTTAAATTTGTTTGACTTACAATTTATTTATAAATATAACACAATATAAAACACTTAATAATATGATGAATGTATTTATTCAGGAGTTTCCCAAACAACTGAAAACATCCATGGAGATCGGTCAGAATGCTTCTTTTACAAAACATAATCAACCAATTCACAATATTGTTGTTTTGGGTATGGGGGGGTCAGGTATTGGTGGTGATTTTGTAGCTGAATTTATTAAAGATTCATGCAATGTCCCTTTTCTTTCCTGCAAAAGCTATAATCTTCCAGCTTATGTTGGTAAAAATACTTTGGTAATTGCCTCTTCTTTCTCAGGTAATACAGAAGAAACCTTGATGACCTTTGAAAACGCACGTAAAACCGGTGCAAAAATTGTTTGTATCACTTCCGGTGGAAAACTTCTTGATAAGGCTAAAGAACATGCTTATGATTTTGTTCAGATTCCGGCTGTAAAACAACCACCAAGATCTTGTCTTGGCTATTCATTTGTTCAGGTATTATATATTCTTAATGCCTTTGGTTTTGCTCCTCAAAATTTTGAATCTGATCTTTCTGCTGCGATAGCCAACCTTCAGAATATGCAGGAAAATATTAAACTTGAAGCTGCCGCTTTTTCCAGAAAAATACATGGTAAATTTCCTGTAATCTATGCCTCTGACAGAATAGGCGCTGTTGCCTTGCGTTTAAGACAACAGTTGAATGAAAATTCTAAGATCCTTGCACTGCATCATACTTATCCTGAAATGAACCATAACGAATTGGTCGGATGGAGAAAACAATCAGGTGATTTTGTCATTATCGTATTCCGTTCTGCCGATGACCTTAACAGAAATTCCTTGCGTATGGATATCTGTAATGGTATAATGTCAGAAGTTGCGGATACAGTACTTGAAGTCAGTTGTGTTGGAGACTCATTGATTGAACAAGCTATGTATGGTGTTCACTTTGGTGATTGGATAACCTGGGAAATTGCTGAAGCAAGAAAAGTGGATGCTGTAGAAGTGGATGCTATTGATCTATTGAAAAGAGAACTTGCTGCTGCTGCCCTTAACTAATTTTATTCATTGCTACTATGGGAAAGGAAATCGCTTTTATGGACCTGGGGGTAATTCCTTATTCAAAAGCCTGGGATCTCCAAAGTAAGCTTTTCAATGAAGTTATTGATAGAAAATTAGCCAATAGAAATTCATCTACAGAAGATTTTAAGGAACAATTTCATTATTTACTCTTTTGTGAACATCCTCATGTTTATACTTTAGGTAGAAATGGGAAAGAAGAACACCTTTTGCTAAATGAGGATTCTCTCTGAAATATTGAAGCAAGTTTTCACAAAATAAACAGGGGAGGGGACATCACTTATCATGGCTTTGGTCAGATTGTAGGGTATCCTATTCTGGACCTCGATGAATTTTTTACTGATATCGGACGGTATGTGCGTTTTTTGGAAGAAACAGTTATTCGAATGCTTGCGCAACATAGTGTTGTTGGTGAACGCATCAAAGGCCTCTCAGGTGTTTGGTTAGGTGTTGGCACGGAAAATGTACGTAAAATATGTGCTGTTGGTGTTCATCTCAGCAGATGGACTACTATGCATGGTTTTGCACTGAATGTAAACACTGACCTCTCTTATTTTAAAAATATTGTCCCCTGTGGTATTCAGGATAAAGCGGTTACTTCTTTAGCCAATGAATTGGGGCATATTGTTGATACTGAATTAATAAAACAACAACTTAAATTTCATTTTGCTGCTCTTTTTGAGGCTCATTACAGAACCTAGATTTATATTTTAATTCATTTTATGAAAAAGGATATTCCAATTAAAAAAGTTACTGATATTGCTGTTGCAGTAGTTCCAAATGTTGAAGACCTTAACTTTTGGGATGTTTATTTATTGAATTTAAAAAACTATAATATCAATAATGTCTTCATTTCTTCCAGAGGCTATGGAGAAATAAACGGTGAGAAAGTTCAGACAACTCAACTAAGATATTTTTATGAGATTATAGGACCTGAAATGGCTGTCAAAATAGAACCTCTTGATTCTGAATTGTTCAAGTTGGCTAATGAATACTGGGTGAGTTTTCAATTTGATAACTTTATGTACGACAAGAAATATGTATTTGTTAAAGGTAGCTTTATGGAAGTGAATTTCACAACGATTCCTATTGTAAAAAGAAAAGGTATTATGATAAAATGATTTAATTTTTTCTGCCTTTGATCATTGTCTGTTAAATTTTAAATCAAAGTCTATGGGTTCATCCCCCAGTATTAAATTAAATTTTATAAATAAGTTTTCCTCTGAGATATCCTTTATCTCCATGTCTAGTTTGTCCCCCACCAAAATCTTATTCTCCTTTACTATGTAGTTTTCTTCCTTTTTAAGTCCCGGTTTCATTTCAGGAAGCAATTCACAACTGAAGGTTTTGTCTGAGAATTCAAAAACTAAATTATTCAGAAGTTCAATTCCATCTGTACTCCCGTTCTTGGTTCCACTTTCAAATATCCAGGAACCTGATAGCAGATCTTTTTTTTCATTCTTTTGTGGTTCTGTACATGAACTGATTAGTAAGGATACAGAAAAAATAAAAAATACGACTTTAGTCATAGATGGTATTATTTTCATTCTATTTCACAATCTTTTTAATAGATAACAATATAACAATTCATTTATAAATTAAACCTTATATCTAATTATAATTAAGAATTTATTCAACATTTTACTACTGTTAATCGAACAAAATTGTCATTTATACAATAAATTTGCTATCATTTTAGCTTTAAAGGTACTTTATTGTTTCTATTTTTACTCATTTAGTATTATGAAAAAAATCAAAATAATTAAATGAAATTTGAGGGCTGTAACAAATTGTTAAAATATTAACTAATTTAGAATTACCTATTGAAAACTAAGTAAATAAAGTAATAAATTTTACTAAATAGCTATATTTCCTTAATTATTCAAAATAAAATTTTGTTAAAATGATTAAAATTCTTGTTTAAACTTTTTTTTAATTATCTTTGCAATTCAATACCCAAACATAATTTATTTCCTTTTAATCAAAATAGGTTTTTACGAAATCTGTATGATTATTTAATTACTAAAACAGTTTAAGTTTATGTCCGCACAAAATCAAAAGTTGGATAAGATTGATTTGAAAATTTTAAAAATTTTACAAGCTAACAGCAAAATTACCAATCTGGATTTATCCAAAAAAATTGGGCTGTCCCCCGCACCGACATTGGAACGTGTAAAAAAATTGGAAAGCTCAGGAATTATCAAAAGCTATCACGCACAGGTAAATCCTCAAATTATTGGCCTTAGCGTCAAAACTTTTGTATTGGTTTCTTTGGCATGGCAAAAAGAAAATGCACTTGAAAACTTTATTGCCAAAGTTAATGAAATTGATGAAATAGTTGAATGTTATATCATTACGGGTGAAGCAGATTTCTTAATGCATCTTGTCTGTAAGGATATACCTACCTACGAACAATTATTGTTTAAAACTCTGTCGAAAATCGAAGAGATTGAACGCCTGAAAACTTTAATGACTTTATCTACTGTTAAAGATTCAAAAGTACTTCCTTTCGATTATGAAACGGTACCAATGCTTCACTGATAGAATATAACTATAAATTTAAAATCCCCTGCAGAGTATTCTCTTCAGGGGATTTTTTTGTATTCAAACTTATTGCTGATATAGTTAGAATAAAATAAACAGATTATCTTTTATCTCAGCAATGTTACTTCACCACGTAGAGTGGTAGGTTCTGTATCACTTAATTTTTGATAAATTAAAAGGTAAAGATATACATCAGTTGGCTGTTCGGCCCCAAGGTAGGTGCCATCCCACCCGTTACCTATTGAATCATCACCATTAAATACTTCTTGCCCCCAACGGTTGAAAACTCTAAGGCTTTTGATTTCAGTATCGCTCAGACCAATTGGCTTAAAGTAGTCATTGGAATTATCGCCGTTTGGTGAGAATGCATCAGGGATTCCCTGATAAGGTGCTTCTACAATTACTGTTACAGTATCAGTATCGTAACATATTGTATCATTTGTAGTGAGGCTTGCTGTTACTATATAGGTATAAACCCCTTGTGGTTCCGGATTAGCTGTTGTTGTATCCTGCGTCGGGTTAGTAATATTTGAATTTCCAGTCACAGGGTCAACTATACTTGTCCAGTTGTAATTATAGCCTGTACTTCCTGAAGATAAAAATACAGAATTACCCAACTGAATAGTTATACTAGTGGTGCCTGTTACACTCACATAAGCATTAATAGTGGGTACTGCAGGGGCTAAGATATTTCCGCTGATCGTATCTGTGCAGCCATTGTTATTGGTAGCAGTAACAGTATAATTACCTGCTGACAATCCCGTAGCATTAGCATCTGTTGTATTGTTACTCCAGGTGTAAGTTAGTCCGGATCCGCCGGTGGCAGTAGCTAACAGAGCGCCTTCAGGTAATAAATCGCAAGAAAGATTAGCTGTCAAAGGTGAAATACTTACTGTGACAGATGTATCTTCTTCTACTGTAAATGTCATTATATTTGAACAATTTGACGCATCAGAGAGGGTAAGAGTATAATCCCCTGCAGAAAGTCCCGAAATGTCCTCTGTAGTTGCAGAATTAGACCATAGAAAATTGAGTATACCACTACCTCCACCGGATAATACGTCTATTGCTCCTGTATTCGGAGCATCATTGCAGCCTATATTTGTTGTGTCTGCCAGTGATAACGTAATACCATTTGGAGCAGCTAATATTACTTCAGTAGTATCTGTACAGTTATTCTGATCCGTAACCGTTACTATATAACTACCTGAATTCAGTCCACTGAGATCTTCTGTGGTGGAACTGTTATTCCAGATAAAATTATAACTGCCTGTCCCACCAGTAACACTTATACTGACCGTACCATCTCCTGAATTAGTGCAGGCAGGGTTACTGCTTGAATCTACATTCAGGACTATTGGTGACGGTTCTGTTATAGTTATTGATTGTGAATCGATACAGGTTATTAAAGAAGATGAAGCCCCTGTAGAAAAAACAAGTACAGAATCTATCGCTACAGACGGATCCGTTCCGATACCATCATCATTATTCTCCCAGTTCAGCCCAACTTGTACTGTTGTGTTATTTTCACAGGATACTGGAAGAGACATTGTAAATTTTGTCCATAAACCTTGTCCACTACCACAAACAGTTGATTTTATACTCGCATCTAAAACCTGCCATCCGCTGCCATCATTAAATACAACGGATGCATTATCAATCAATCCGTTCCCGTTAGCAATGTAATTGAATTCAAACATTAGATTAGTTAATCCTACCGTTGAAAAAACTGGAGATTCCGAACGCATATTGGTTTCCGGACAAAATAAAATCGGACATAATCCTCCCGCATCATAGGCTGCTCCTCCTCCTGGAAAAAATACACTCGTAATATGTAATGATCTGTTTGAGCCTCCGGAAGTACCACAGGATCCGACAGGCATTCCTGCCTCATCACTATCTACTTCCCAGAAATTATTGTCTGCTCCGTTTGTTCCGGTTGCGACATTCAAGGTCCAATTATGCACACCATCAAAATCCTCGGTATATACGGTAGTGTTAACTGCTGAAGCACTCCCGCTTGATATTGTATCACTCACATATAGTGTGTAAGAACCTGCCTGAAGATTACATATACTGTCCATTCCGCTTTGGCCGTTCGACCAGTTAAATAAGAGGGGAGTTCCAAATCCACCGCTTATTGTGGATGTTACACATCCGGAAGAATCATTATTGCAATTCAGGTTTATACCATTAAGCACAATGTTTACGCCCGGACAGTTTATTCCTGTTGTACTACAGGTATCTAAGCCAGACTGACTTAAGGGGCAACTACCACCACTACCATCGTTTGCCCTGACCATTACAGGGTAGGCTGTATTTGAATTCAACCCACTGACTGTTGCTGAAAATGTTGCTCCTGCATTGATCCAGCTGACTCCACCGTCTGTGCTATATTCATAAAAACCTGTGCCGGGTAGTCCAAGATCTGACCAGCTGAAACTAATTGAGTTTATTGTATTAGAATCACAGCTTACTACAGGAGTTGAAAGTGTAGATATTGTGTGTATAGTTGTACTGTCTGAATAAAGGCATACTCCATCAGTTACTGCCACAGTATAGGTTGAAGTTATAGAGGGACTTGCCAAAATACTGTCAGCATCGGTGGCTGATAAACCACCGGAAGGAGACCAGGCATAAAAAGGGCCATAGTTTTTGGGAGAGAAACGAAAAGCAACATTGCTGATCGTGTTTGTTGCTCCGTTGGTACCCGGGCCAGCATGACCAATACTCCCTGAGGCATTTTCTATACCCAAGGTAAGAGAATTAAAACTTCCGCTGGGTGTAGCATTGGTGACATGTAGTTCAATGATATCTGTGCCCTCATAAAGAATAGCCTGTACGGTTTGATTACCTGATGAAGTACTAAAGGGTGGTATATTGATAAAATTAACGATTAACTGGCGATTGGGTGCTGTTCCAACAGTAAAATATTCTATTGTTCCACCTGCCGTCGGATTGCAATCAGTCCAACACATAGCAATAAGGTCATTGGGTGCTAATGGGTCTGGCAAATTTTGTCCTGCACAACAACCGTTACCTGAAGAGGGATCAAAAGTAATAAATCCATTACTGCTGATATAGAAATTTGTATAGCCATTGCAATAAAAATTAAAGTTAAAGCCGACAGGTAAAGAGGAGGATAATTGATCGTCTCCCAATGAAAGAGTAGTTCCGGTTCCCGAAACAGGTAAAAAGGGAATAGTCAATACATCATAATCATTACATACAGGAGGGTTTAATGTATCCGAAATACTTGCAGTCAATATAGCAGACTGTCCGACACAAATTGTATCCGGATTTACATTTAAGAGTAAATTTACATCCTGAAAATACAATACGACTGTATCTTTCATACCACATTCAGTACCATAAATATAGTCAACTTCTATTTCTATGGAATCATTGCTGCTGGTTGAGGAGCTTACCGGTATATTTACTGTTATTTCTCTTCCGGTTGTAGAGGATAAATTCACTGTTGGTCCGCTTATTTGAACCCAACTGTAGGTCGATGAACCTATAGAGGTAGAAGGTATGGAATCGGCAGAAAGCAATACTGATTCTCCGGAACAGATAGTTTTGTCCTGAAGATTTACTCCCGGGACAATGACCTGAATACTTATCTGATCAAAACAACTGCTATCTGTCAACCCTCCGGTATAAATATCATTCTGTATACCCAAGGTAAAGTTGTTTACTCCAATTTCTGAATTCTGCGGGGTAATCGTTGCATATATTTCAAGTGAATCAAATGAGGGAGCATTTGGATGCACAGTGAAAATAGTATTATTCACAAAGAAACCTGAGTTAATTGAAGTAAAGGGTGCGTAAATATTTAAGGTATCATTTATGTTTGCCTTAGCACCTACCTGTATACCCAATAAATTATTTGGACAGATTACAAATTGATTGATCCCATTGCTTGTATCAGTCAGATATCCCTGATTACCTGCCAATGCGGGCATTGTATCAATTGTATAGGGAATATCGCAAGGGCAGGCAATATTTCCGGAACCTGAATTTTGAGTGCTGAAAATGCTGGTTGCAACATTTGTATAATTGGTAACCATCAGAATATATACTTCCCCTGCCTGAGCATTACTTACTGTTACAGGTTCCTGTGATATAGCACTGTAACTACAGGTGTCTACTACTCCCCATTGTCCTCCCTGACCCATAGAGTCACAGGCTAAACCTGCAGCAGCTATATCAGTAAATGGTCCCCATAAAATAAAGTCAATATCTACATTGGCTGTATTATCCAGTGTGAAATTTATAGAACCTGTTTGTTCAATTGTAAGTGAAAAATAAGTAGGGTTACCCATTGTCCCGAGACAATCATAATTGGGCCCGGCAGGTGCTTGTGGTCCTGACCCTGACCCTGTACCATCATAGTTAGCAGGATATTGAGCAATGCCACTGCAAAAGGGACTGAGATAACTGTCAAAACAATTTGAAGCCTGGGAATAAATTTGTTCTGTATTAAACAGAATCATTACGGATAGAAAAAAGAAATTTTTTATTGTATTCATATTTATTTGAGTAAATATCAGGAAAAATATAATTCATTTAATATTATCGGAGAAGGGTTACCTGCCCTCTTACAGAAACCGTTTCCGATGCACTTGCTCTTTTGTAAATAACCAGATACATATAGACATCCCTGGGTTGTGCTACACCGTTATGTGTGCCGTCCCAGCCGTTGCCGTGACTTTCGTCTCCATTATATATCAACTGCCCCCATCGGTTATACACTCTGAAAGTTTGAACTTCAGAATCAGAAAGTGTTACAGGCGCAAAAAAATCGTTTTGTCCATCATTATTCGGTGAAAAGGCATCTGAAAAGCCCTTAAATGGAGCTTCTATAATTACAGTTACCGAATCTGTGTCTGTACAGGTTGTATCGTTTGTAGTGGCACTTGCTGAAATAGTATAGGTATATACACCTTCAGGATCAGGGCTTACAGTTGTTGTTTCCTGATTTGGATTGGTTATGTTGATACTTCCTCCGGAGGGATTGCTTATTCCGGTCCAGCTGTATATAAGATTAGATGCCCCTGCTGAAATTGTGACAACTGTGCCCATTTCTACTGCTACAGATTGCAATCCAGTAACACTGACATAGGCATTAAGATCTGGTATAAGAGGAGCATAAATAACTGAACTTGCTATAGCAGAACAAGAATTTCCATTGGAAACAGTAACAGAATAATTACCGGCAGCCAGTCCGGTTATATTAGCTGTTGTATCGCCGTTATTCCAAATATAACTGAAATTACTGCCCCCGCTGATACTTGCTGTTAAAGACCCGACAGGCAGTGTATCACATGATAAAGTACCGATATTACTGACTATGTTTACAGTCATGGAATTAGTAGATAATAAAGTAGAACTTAAAGTATCTGTACAACCATTAGTATCTGTTACTGTCAAATAATATGTGTTGTCAGACAGACTGTCAATATCTTCAGTAGTAGAATTGTTTGACCATATATAATTGAAACCGGCAGTTCCTCCATTGGTTGTTACTTCTATACTGCCGTTAGACATTCCTATACAGGATGGATTTGTCACCAAAGCTGTGACAGTTAGCAGTGAAGGTTCTGTGATGGTAATACTTTGAGAATCTATACATATTGTCGGTGATATTCCAAAACCTATTGTGTCGGTTACCACTAAGGTATAACTGCCTGCGGTCAGATTACAGATACTATCAATATTCGAACTCCCCTGAGACCAGTTAAGTCCCATAGTATTACCGCTTCCTCCGCCTGTTGAAGCATGAACACATCCTGAAGCATCATTATTACAAAGTAAATTGTCGCCAATTAAACTGATTGTAATAGCAGGGTTATTGGTACAATCAGGGTTTATAGTGCTGCAATTTATTGACGAGGAAGGCCCTTCAGCACAATTAGCACCACTGCCGTCATTACCTCGTACAAGAATATAATAGCTGCTGTCTGAGACCAGACCAATTGCGGTCGCATTCAGATTAGTTCCGGCATTTATCCAAGTCACTCCACTATCCAGGCTATATTCGTAGAAACCACCGACAGGCAATCCTATATCTGTCCAGCTGAAACTAATAGATGATAAGGTAGCACTGTCGCAACTGATATTGCTTGATGCTAACGAAGATACTGTAGTAACATTTGTAGTGTCCATATAGGTACAAACACCATCATTCAATAAAACAGAATAAGTAGTAGTTCCATTTATAGTAGGAGTGGCTTCAGGATTATGAATATTATTCAGATTAAGAGAAGTTGAAGGTGTCCATGTATAAAAAGGGCCGAATACTTTTGGTGTAAACCGATAGGCAATATTTGTAATTGTACTGAATGACTGCCCCTGAGTAAGCGAGGAATGATAATGTGCCTGATTTCCGGCTGCATTCTCCATTCCGATCGTTGATGTAGAAAAATTATTGCTTGTGATATGAATTTCAATAGAATTGTCATTCTCGCTAAGTATTGCCTGAGAGGTCATACTGCCACTGCCTGCCCAATTCTGAATGGAAGTAAAACTGACAACAAGTTTTCTGTTCGGAGCAGTTCCGGTTACGTAATATTGCACCGTACCACCATTTCCTACATCAAGATCTTCCCAGCTTAAAGCAATAAGGTTGTTGGGGGTGAAAGTAGAAGGGAGAGAAGCCCCTGTCAGTAATCCGGGCGTTCCGGTTATATTGGTGAAGGTGATAAAACCATTGGTATGAATGTAGAAATCAGTATAATTGTTGCAGTAAAAGTTAAAATTGAAACCAATCGGTAAAGCGGAAGAAATTCCTTCGTCTGAAGCCGGAAAACCAGATAGGGCAGTATAAGTATTCACTGCTGTACCTGAAGTTGACAAGGGGCTGAATGGAATAATATTTACATCGTAATCATCACATATAGCCGGGGTTAAGGTATCTGATAAAGTAATCAACAAATTAGAAGTCCCTCCTATACATATAGTATCAGGTGTTGCAAAGGCAGAAATGGACATATCTGGAAAATGAAGCACCAATGTATCTTTCATACCACACATTCCGCCATAGGAATAATCCACTTCTAGTACTACTGAATCTGAAGAACTGTTTGAAGAGGTAATAGGCACTGTAATTGTAGGTTCACGGACAGTCTGTGAAGAAATTCCTACGGTCGGTCCGCTTAGCTGACTCCATGTATAAGAGGATGAACCGAGTGAGGTAGTGGGTATTGAATCTATCTGTAACTGAAATATTTCGCCGGAACATATGTTTCTGTCAGTTGTTTTTACACCAGGGACTACAACCTGTACGCTAATCTGATCAAAACAACTACTGTCTGTCAGCCCTCCGGTATACATATTATTTTTTACTCCCAGCGTGAAATTATTTACACCGATTTCAGATTGCTGCGGTGTAATTGTGGCAAAAATTGACAGGGAATCATAAAAAGGAAGATTAGGATTTACAGTAAAAATGGTATTATTAGTGAAAAATCCTGAATTGATAGAAGTAAAAGGTGCATACAAACTCAATGTGTCGTTCAGACTTCCTTTTGAACCAACCTGTATACCCAGCAAATTACCCGGGCAGACTACAAATTGATTGGTGCCATTACTTGTATCAGTAAGAAATCCCTGATTGCCGGCTAATGCAGGCATAGTATCAATAGAATATGGAATTTCACAGGGACAGGCTATTGTACCTGATCCTGAATTTTGAGTGCTGAATATATTAGTACTGACATTTGAAAAATTGGTAACCATTAAAATATACACATCTCCTGCCTGTGCATTACTAACCGTGACAGGTTCCTGAGTGATTGAACTGTAACTACAGGTGTCAACATTTCCCCATTGTCCGCCCTGACCAATTGAATCACAGGCAGCAGTAGCATTAGAAATACTAGAAAAAGGACCCCATAAAACAAAATCTATATCTACATTAGCTGTGTTGTCTAAAGTGAAATTGATTGACCCCGTTTGTTCAACTGTTAAAGAAAAATAAGTAGGATTTCCCATTGTACCGAGACAATCATAATTTGGCCCGGCAGGTGCCTGTGGTCCTGAACCCGATCCTGAACCATCAAAATTGGCGGGATATTGAGCAATACCGCTGCAAAAGGGACTGAGGTTCGAATCAAAACAATTTGACACCTGTGCAGAAACAAACTCAATACAAGTTAAAAGTATAATCAGACAAATATAAAAAGGGTATAATATTTTCATTTTTTATGCTTGACGGGTACTATGATTTTTTACTTCTGAGTATTTTGAACTTTAGTTTGCCTGGCATTTTCTGACTCAAGCTGTCGAATTTCCTGTTGATTTAATTGAAGTGCTTTTTTATATTTTACTATCAATTCTTTTTCAGAAGGGGTATTCTCATAGGTTTTTTTTATAATTTCTATAAGTCTATTTTCTTCCTCTTTAAGCTGACTGATATTTTTTTCGGGATGATCAATCTTTGTAACTTTATTATTTTTTTTGTTCTTTCCACAGGTCTTACAATCTTTATGCTCCTCTTTTTGCATTGAATTGAGCTTTTCAAGATCTATTTTTTGTGCATCAGGATAAAGTTCCTGAATTTTAGCATCTGCTTTTTGATGTGACTCCTTTGTTTCTGCATTAGTCTGTGCTACAATGCCAAAAGGCAATAAAAGAAGGAATATAAGAATGAACTGATTCATAATTTTTTTATAAAAATGTTGATTAATTAATGTCTGAAGAAAGAAATATAATTACAATAATATAACTGTAAATTAACATATGTTTCATTTGGTAATGAATAAGAATTATTTTTCTTTCCAATAAAAAAAGGATTCTAATTGGTTTATAATAGCATTCTTACACGAAATTAAAAACAATATGTATAAACAGAGTAATTATTTGGTTAAATTTTTACATTTGTATGATGCTTGACTTTCTTATCCTATAATTAAATAAGGAAGCCATCCCGTTTACATTCTTTTTATTTTAACCAATCGTTCTGACAATGGAAGATATATTTAGAGGAATTTTAGGCATAACTGTATTGATCGGTATTCTGTTTTTATTAAGTTCCAATCGTAAGGCAATTGATTGGAAATTAGTTTTTATGGCGCTTGGGATGCAGATACTTTTTGGTTTGGCCGTTCTAAAAATAGATTTTGTAAGGAAAGGGTTCGACTTTGTGGGCGGTATGTTCATACTTGTACTTGATTATACCAAAGAAGGTTCTCTGTTCATTTTTGGCGAACATCTTATGGATCCTTCCAGTGTGGGATTTGTTTTCGCTTTTCAGATTTTACCCACAATTATATTTTTCTCTGCCCTTTCCTCCATTTTATATTATCTGGGAATATTACAACGTATAATTTATGTACTTGCTTTTGTAATGACCAAAATAATGCGATTGTCCGGAGCAGAGAGTCTTGCAGCAGCAGCCAATGTTTTTATTGGTCAGACTGAAGCTCCCCTTATTGTCAAACCTTATCTTGATAAAATGACTAAGTCTGAGATCCTGTGTCTGATGGTAGGAGGAATGGCAACTATTGCAGGAGGTGTTCTTGCTGCTTTTATAGGATTTCTTGGAGGAGATGACCCTGTTGCCCGTCTTGAATTTGCCAGACATTTACTGACTGCTTCCATTATGTCGGCACCTGCTGCTATTCTTGCGGCAAAAATTTTATTTCCTGAAACAGAAGAAGTAAACACCAATCTGGAAATTCCCAAAGAAAAGATTGGGAGTAATCTTCTTGAAGCTATATCCAATGGCACGACCGATGGTTTAAAATTAGCTATAAATGTAGGGGTTATGCTGATTGTCTTTATTGCTCTGGTAGCTATGCTGAATTCAATATGTACAGCTACACTCGGAAATTGGATAGGATGGACTGTTTCAGATGGTTCTCTTGCTCTATTCGGGTCTTCATTTTTGCCAGCACAGGATACGCTAGTTCTTGCTTCCTCTATACCATTACCCTACGAAGAAACTGTAAAAATAGTCCAGGAATCCATTGTTTCTACCAGTTCAGGAATGGATAGTATTGTTTTCAATGTAATAGATCAACAAATTACCATAATGAATGATTCTATGGTTTATGATACACTTTCAAGAAGCAGTATGGATCTTCAATGGGCAGTAATTGCTCAGGAAACAATTGCAAACTCTATCGGAAATGATAGTCTAGCTGCTGTTGACGGATGGATTTTGATGCAAAATAACGTTCCTGTAGATACACTTTCCTATGCTTCTGAGGATTTAAACAGAATATCTCTGAACATGCATGTTAATCAAATCACCGAAGGCCGTTTTACCTCCTTCAATCTGGAATATATACTGGGATTAATTATGTCTCCCTTAGCGTGGGTATTAGGAACTCCCTCTCAGGATATTTTGATAATCGGACAACTCCTGGGCAAAAAGACAATTCTTAATGAGTTTGTTGCCTATGCAGATATTCCTACAGTTTCAGCACACATTACCTATAAATCTAAAATTATAGCTACTTACGCTCTCTGTGGGTTTGCCAACTTTGCTTCTATAGGAATTCAATTGGGCGGTATCGGAGCAATTGCACCTTCTCAGAAGTCTACATTGGCAAAATTCGGTGTCAAAGCATTAATTGGAGGAACTATTGCGTGTTTTCTTACAGCTACTATTGCCGGGATGATCGTTTAATCTTTTTTATTCATTATCAATCTTTTAATTGTTTAATTCTTCTTTGATATAATGTAGTATTCTTCAATTTTAAGTTGATTTCACAATTCATTATTCACAATTAAAAACTAATTTACCTACCTTTGCGGCGTTCAATTTTATTTATTCAACAAAATAATTTAAATGAAAGCTTTTTTGTTCCCTGGTCAAGGTGCTCAGTTTGAAGGAATGGGTAAGGATTTGTATGAATCCGGTACTGTTGCTAAAGAAATGTTCGCTCAGGCCAATCAGATTTTAGGTTTTGATATCAGCAAAGTTATGTTTGAAGGTTCTGCTGAAGAATTGCGTCAGACAAAGATTACTCAGCCTGCTATTTTTCTACACTCTGTTATTACTGCTAAAGTAAAAATGGGAGAAAATGACAAACCCGATGTCGTTGCAGGGCACTCACTTGGAGAATTTTCTGCATTAGTTGCAAATGGTGCATTGGCTTTTGAAGATGCACTAAAGCTGGTTTATCAACGGGCTTTGGCCATGCAGGCTTCTTGTGACCTTACAGAAGGTACGATGGCTGCAATCATGACATCCGATATTGATTTAGTTGAACAAACATGTGCTTCTGTAGACGCTGTTGTCGTACCTGCTAATTACAATACACCTTCTCAATTAGTAATATCAGGCTCAATTGCTGGTATAGACGCTGCTTCTGCTGTCCTTAGCGAAAACGGTGCCCGTGTTATTCCACTTACAGTAGGAGGTGCCTTTCATTCCCCCTTAATGGAATCTGCTAAAACAAAACTGCAAGCTGCGATAGAATCAACTGATTTTAAAACACCATTCTGTCCCATATACCAAAATGTAACAGCAGAACCAACTACTGATATCGATACAATAAGAACCAACTTAATTAATCAATTAACAGGTTCGGTAAGATGGTCACAAACGATTCAAAATATGCTGGCCAATGAGGTTGAACAATTTATTGAGGTGGGCGGAAAGGGTCGAATTTTGTTAGGTATGGTTCGAAAGATTAATCGCAAGGCACAAATGCATATGCTCTGATTTTTCTTTATTCTTTATCCTTTTAATACAAAACGATTGATTGCCAGGCAATCAATCGTTTTTTTACTGTGTTTTACCGCCATAATACTTTAGGAATAATTCATCTCATTCAAAGGATAGGCTCTTTCTACCGGCCAACTATCGTTGTATCCTTTTTTCCATTGTTTAGACACAAGTTCAGCTTCTGTAACTAAGCAAGCATCAAGTTGGGCAGCAATTTTTTCTTTATCCAGTTCAACTCCAATAATAACTAATTCATTATTTCGATCACCGAAGGCTGTATCCCATTTTTCGTTTAAATGTTCTTGATTATCTATGTAATCCGGATAATTTACCCGTTCTTTTTCAGGCATACTAGCCCACCATATACCGGCACTGTCAGCCCTTAAAGAACCACCTGCCTGATTCCAAATTAAAGTTTGAGCCGGTCTTGAAGCTATCCAAAAGAGCCCTTTACTTCGAATGATATTTTTAGGAAAATCATACTGAACGTATTTCCAAAACCGTTCAGGGTCAAAGGGAAGGTTGTTTTGATATACAAAGGAACTAATCCCGTATTCTTCCGTTTCGGGTTTGTGTTCTTCTTTATTCAATTCTTCTTGCCAAGGTTCACTTTGTTCGGCAACCTCAAACGAAAATAAATCTGTATTCAGAATCTCTTTAGGTGCCACCTTACTAAAAGAGGTAGAAATAAGCCGGGCATCAGGATTAAGTTGACGTAGGGTAGCCTTCAGGAAACCAACTTGTTCCTCTGATACTAAATCTACTTTATTTAAAATAATAACATTAGCAAATTCAACTTGATCGGTTAATAAATTGACAATAGTACGTTCGTCACCATCTAAATCGGTCAGGGCCCTGTCCTTAAGTTTTTCAGGACTACCAAAATCCTTGAAAAAATTTAAAGCATCTACTACGGTGACCATTGTGTCAATATAACTCCATTTAGAGAGATCAATTCCATTTTCTTCATCGATAAAACTAAATGTTTGTGCCACAGGAACCGGTTCACTAATGCCGGTGCTTTCAATAACTAAGTAATCAAAACGGTTTTCTTTAGCCAAACGTTCAACTTCAATCATTAAATCTTCGCGAAGGGTGCAACAAATGCAGCCGTTACTCATTTCAACGAGTTTTTCTTCCGTTCTTGATAAAACGTTTTCACTTTTTACCAAATTTGCATCAACATTCAACTCACTCATATCATTTACAATAACAGCCACTTTTAAATCTTCTTTATTGTGTAAAATATGATTGAGTAAGGTTGTTTTACCTGAGCCTAAAAACCCACTTAATACCGTTACAGGTAGTTTCTTGTCTATTTTTATACTTTTTTTAGCCATTGTATTATATTGTTTAAATGTTGCTGTCCGTACAGCTTAATAAATATTTGTGTTTCCTTGTTATTTTTTTGTTGATAAACTGCCAGCCGTTTCTGAGCAAATTCTTTGTTTAAAATAATCTTACAGTCTTTTTCAATACAGTCTTTCCACGCTTCAAATGTTTGTGCTATCATAATTTGTTTTTATTGTTCCATATCAATTCTTAGTAAAAGCCTTTTTTGCCCTTGTGTTTGAATAGGCGGGCTACGATGAATAATAGCTTTTGCATTAGGATACATCCCACCTTTCAACACTAAGACATCTCCGGTGTTTGCCTGTTGAATCAAGTCTGAATTTTTGACGATGCTGTCATTGTCCTTTCCCGAATAATGTGCCATTCGATCGGCCCCTTTTTCAGGAAGCCATAGTGTAGCAGGCCCCTTGTAGGTGCACAACAATCTTAAATAATTAAAATCGGTATGAAAGCGTTGACACATATCCGTTTCAATGACTGCCAATAAAACACGAAAAGATGATGCTTTACTGATTTCTTGAAAGCGGTGTAATAAATCAGAGAAATCCTTGATTAAGAAGCCTTGTGGGAGTCCTAAACTATCTATGTTAATCTGTTTATACTTTATATCAATGTAAGATGTTCTATTGAGGGTACTGACAGTAGTGCAAAGAAAATATCAAACTGAGCCTCAGGAAGATGCCCGGTTTGATTCCTGTAAATATCGTAGATTAATCAGGTGAAAGCGTTA
>CAJQOX010000096.1 GCA_905480075.1 uncultured Aureispira sp.
AAAAAAAAAAAAAAAAAAAAAAAAAAAAAAAAAAAAAAAAAAAAGCCACCCTTACCGAGGGTGGCTATATGAATTATTATATCATGAATTATTATTCCCATTCAATTGTGGAAGGAGGCTTAGAAGTTATATCGTACACAATGCGATTGACATTCTTTACTTCATTGACTATACGTGTAGAAATAGCTTCTAAAACAGGATAAGGTATTCTCGCCCAATCTGCCGTCATTCCATCAAGGCTTGTAACTCCTCTTAATCCAATTGTATAACTGTATGTTCGTTCATCTCCCATTACTCCAACCGTTTTAATTCCAGTCAGAACAGCAAAATATTGCCAGATATCCTTTTGCAGTCCGGCTTTTCGGATTTCCTCCCGGTATATCCAATCTGCTTCTCTGAGTATTACAAGTTTTTCTTCCGTAATATCACCAATCACCCTGATTGCCAAACCGGGACCGGGAAAAGGCTGACGATCAACCACATGAGAAGGAAGCCCTAATTCACGACCCACTTCTCGTACTTCGTCTTTGAACAGATCCCTGAGAGGTTCCACCAGACCGGTAAATTTAATGTCATCCGGCAAACCACCGACATTATGGTGGCTCTTAATAACAGCTGCATGAGTACCTCCACTTTCAATTACATCAGGGTAAATTGTTCCCTGAGCCAGTAGTTCTACACCATCTAATTTTTCTGCTTCAGCTTCAAAAACACGGATAAAGGTTTCTCCAATATTCTTCCGTTTGGTTTCAGGATCACTAATTCCTGCTAAATTGTTTAAAAACAACTCCTGAGCATTTGCCCTTTTTAAATTCAAATCAAATTGCTCTGTAAAAACCTGCTCCACCATATCTCCCTCATCTTTCCTCAACAAGCCATTATCTACAAAAATACAAGTTAACTGATGTCCTACCGCCCTGTGAATTAGCATAGCAGCAACCGAAGAATCAACCCCTCCGGACAAGCCCAGTAAAACTTTGCGGTCTCCAATTTGATTTCTTAATTTTTGTATTGACTTCTCTACAAAATTACGCATAACCCAATCCCCTCGACAGTCACAGATTTCATACAAAAAGTTTTGCAACATTTGTTTTCCTTCCGGAGTGTGCACCACTTCGGGATGGTACTGAAATCCATAAATTCTTTCTTCGTCATTGGCAAACGCTGCAATAGGACAATGATCTGTCCTTGCTATTATTTTATACTTTTCAGGCAACGCAGTAACATGATAAGTATGACTCATCCAACAAGTTGTTTTAGTACTGACATCTTTAAAGATAGGATGTGTCGCTACTTCAAGTTCTTTTTTACCATACTCCCTGTTCTCTGCAGCCTCGAGTTTCCCACCCAACAAATGAGCAGTAAGTTGTGCACCGTAACAAATACCAAGTACAGGAATACCCAATTCAAATATCTTAGGGTCTACCTTGGGAGCATCCTCTTCATAAGCAATGCTTGGCCCACCGGTAAAAATGATCCCCTTGGGTTTTTTGTTTACAATTGTTGCCAGTTCTGCATTGTGAGGCAACACTTCACAATAGACTTTTGCTTCTCGCACGCGTCTTGCAATCAATTGATTATACTGCCCACCAAAATCTAAAACGAGAACCAGTTCGTGATCATTCATATTAAAAAATTATAAATTAACGAGTCAGAAAATTACTTTATCTTATACTGTAATTAGGAGCTTCTTTGGTAATAAATACATCATGAGGATGACTTTCCTTCAGCCCGGCACCGGTAATCCTCATAAAACGGGCAGTTTTGTGCAATGTCTCAATATCCTTCGAACCACAATATCCCATTCCCTGCTGAACTCCACCTATCAATTGAAAAAGCGTATCAGCCACTTCTCCTTTATAAGCAACGCGCCCTTCCACACCTTCGGGAACCAATTTCTTTTCTTCAGTTTTTCCTTCCTGAAAATACCTGTCTTTGCTACCTTTCTGCATTGCACCAATTGACCCCATACCTCGGTAAACCTTAAATTTACGTCCCTGATACAATTCCATAGCCCCCGGGCTTTCCTTACAACCGGCAAGTGCAGAACCCATCATGCAGGTATAAGCACCTACGGCCAATGCTTTTATTACATCTCCTGAGTATTTAAGTCCTCCGTCTGCAATTACAGGAACACCATAAGGAAGTGCAGCCTCTGCACAATCTTCAATTGCTGTAATCTGAGGAACTCCCACACCAGCTACTATTCGGGTTGTACATATAGACCCCGGACCGATGCCTACTTTTACAGCATCAGCACCAGCTTCTATGAGGGCCACCGTTGCTTCAGGTGTAGCAACATTACCTGCAATGATATCTATGCCAGGATAAGAAGTTTTTATTTTCTTCAGATGATCCAACACTCCCTGAGAATGACCATGTGCTGTATCAATAACCAATATATCCACCCCCGCAGCCATAAGTGCTTTTACACGTTCATCGGTATCTTTTGACGTACCGATAGCTGCAGCAACCAGCAATCGCCCTTTTTTGTCTTTTGCTGCATTCGGGTATTTTACCGCTTTTTCTATATCTTTTATGGTTATTAACCCTCCAAGTTTGAAATCCTTATCAACAAGCGGCAGTTTTTCAATTCTGTGTTTCTGTAATATCTCTTTTGACGCTTCAAGAGTAGTACCTACAGGGGCAGTGATCAGTCCTTCACTTGTCATTACCTCATGGATTTTGCGGTTATGATTTGTTTCAAAACGCAAATCTCTGTTTGTTAAAATACCTACCAAAATTCCGTCTTCATCCGTAATAGGAACTCCGGATATTTTGTATTTCGCCATTAAAGCTTCTGCTTCATACACATAATGATTTGCTGAAAGAAATATAGGTTTTGAGATCACAAAATTCTGAGATCTTTTTACCCTGATGACATCTTCAGCCTGTTCCTCAATAGACATATTTTTATGTATAACGCCAATTCCTCCGTTCCTCGCCATAGCAATTGCCATCGAAGCTTCGGTAACAGTATCCATACCTGCGCTTATCAATGGAATATTAATATGAATGTTTTTTGTAAGTTTCGTCCGCAAGGAAGTTTGATGTGGCAAAACATCAGAATAGTTGGGTATTAATAATACATCGTCAAAGGTGAGACCTTCTTTCAGCAACTTTTTCATTGTAGTAATTAAATGGTTTGGAAAAAATTGCAAGCAAAACTACAGTCTTGTTTATCAAAAACAAAAATATCTGCGTTCTAAATTGAAATTATTGTTGCTTTTAGGTGAATTTCGCTAATAAAGATTTACAAATAGTCCTTTTTGCGTTAAAAAACATTTTTTTTATTAAAAAACATAAGGCTAAGACACAGAGAATACACCGGAAATATTTTTAAACTTTTTTTGTTCTAATTCATATAAAAATAAATTGTTTTCTGAATACTTAATCCTCTGATTTGCACAAAAAACAACTATCAAAAAAACTATGTGATTATTTTTGATGGACTGCTACATTTTTACTGTTAAAAATACTACCTTTGCACTTTAATTCTAAAGGATGGCGGGAAAAGAATCAGGTTTATGTTAAAATCATGTTTTTAATTCTAAAATTAAGTAAATGACTGATCAAAAGAAAAGTGGCCTTGATATAGATTTAGGTAATCTTTGTTCTAAAGATGCTTTCGGATGGGCAAAAAAAACTTTCCCTAACAGAGAAAACAAAGCAGGTGCTGCTGCACTGAAAGTGGATGGCGTTTTTTCCAATATGCTTTCCTTTGGCAATCAGCGGATAGGTATTGCTTCTGATGGCATAGGAACCAAAATAGAATTGGCTGAACGTACCGGCATTTATCATACCCTTGGCTTTGATCTTGTTGCAATGGTTGCTGATGATTTAGCTACTGCAGGTTTTGAACCTACTAACATTTCAAACATTATTGACGTCAATCGCCTTGACAGAGATGCCATAAATTCTTTGATGAAAGGATTGTCTGAGGCCTGCAATTATTGTGGCATGAGTATTTCAGGGGGAGAGATTGCTGAATTGGGTAATCGCATTGGTGGATACGGTGAAGGGATGCATTTCAATTGGTGTTCCACAGCTATAGGCATTCTACCTGAAGAACTTGACACTCCCTTCGACGGAACAGCTGTAAAAGCAGGCGATGTCGTCATTTCACTCAGAGGGCATGGCTTCCGAAGCAACGGATTTTCTCTTATCCGCAGAATAATGCAATCCTCCTTTGGTGACAACTGGCACAACGAACCCTATGACAATGATCAGACATGGGGAGAAATTTTGTTGACCCCTTCATTGATTTTCACACCCCTTATTACTAAAATGATTAAAACCGGAACAGAACTATCCGGAATTGCGCACATTACCGGTGGTGGTATTATCGACAACTTTCAACGAGTACTTAAAGCCAATGGACTGGGCGCCGATTTAAACAATCTGTTCGAACCGCTGGAGGTAATGAAAAGACTGATGAAGTTGGGAGAGGTAACAGATGAAGATGCCTACCTATACTGGAATATGGGCAATGGAATGCTTCTGGTGGCAGATGAAAGTCAGGTGGAACAACTCTTGAAAACTGCAGCTTCTTTGAATTATGATGCTCAGGTAGCCGGAGTAATAACTACCGGAAGAAACGTAAAGCTAAAAACATCAAACACTGAATTGCAGGGTGCATACTAATAATCATTGTATTCCTGCAGCTTAACAGTACAATAACAGGAATAGTAAAGAAGCCTTTTTTTTGTCTTTTTTCTATTCTGTTTAAAATACATAATTGTAGTATATTTGCGGGCTTAAAGTCTGACAGCATTTGAAGAACACACCAATTATTACTCAATGTTGCCCGGACATCTTTCTCAATCAGGAACTATTGCAATATAGTTTCTTAGTTAATTGTTGAAAATGAAGAGATATAGTTCAAAAATAATTGGCTCAGGTTCGGTATTGCCAACAGTAAAAAAAGCCAATTCTGCTTTCTGGAGCAATACTTTCTTTAACAAGGACCAGGAGTTAATGACCAAAACGAACAAGGCAATCACAGCTAAATTCGAGGAAGTTGCAGGAATCGTGGAACGCCGGGTTGCCGAAAAAGGAATCAATGCCTCTGATTTAGGTGCACAGGCTGCACAACTGGCAATTAAATGTTCCGGAATAGACCCGGAAACACTGGACTATCTTATTGTAGCACATAATTTCGGCGATGTAAACTTTGGTACAATTCAATCGGACATGTTGCCGAATCTTGCTGCAAAGGTCAAACAAAAGTTAGGCATTAAAAATTCAAGATGTGTCGCTTATGATATTTTATTTGGATGCCCGAGCTGGATTCAGGCAGTCATTCAAGCTGAATATTATATCAGGTCCGGGGATGTTAAAAGAGTAATGGTTGTCGGTGCGGATACCGTTTCCCGTATGACTGACCCCCACGACATTGACGGTATGTTGTTCGCAGACGGTGCGGGGGCTGCTATTCTTGAAAGAGTGGAATCCACAGAAAAAAACCCCGCGGGTATTTTAGCTCATGTTACTGTTTCAGATTGTGTTGGAGAAGCTGAACACCTGAAAATGGGAGACTCTCTGAAGCCTGACACCGAAGGTCAGTATATTCGCATGTACGGAAAGGGGGTTTTCAGATATGCTGTAACAAAGGTACCTGTAGCGATGAACGAATGCCTTGAAAAAGCAGGACTAAAACTGGAAGATGTAAGTAAATTTGTTATGCATCAGGCCAACATGAAAATGAATAAAATCATTCTTAAAAGGTTATACGAGATGAATGGCTATGATGATTACCCCAGGGAAATGATGCCTTTGGTGGTTGACAAACTGGGCAACAGTTCGGCCGCGACGGTACCTACTGTTCTTGATTTAATCATGAAGGGAGAAATGCATGGGCAATCAATTAACAAAGGGGATATTGTTGTCTTTGCTTCTGTTGGCGCAGGTATGCATGCCAACTGTATTGTATATAAACATTCTTAATGGCAGATTTTCTCTGCTGTATTTTTTAGGTTTTAATAAACAAAATTTAAACAATGACTGCTTCTGTTCAGGTTTTACTCAAACCGCACATCCTGGATGTAAAAGGTAAAAAAGTTGAAGAAAAATGTCTGAAACAATTGGACATCACTACCGGAAAGGTTAAAAGCTCCAAATTATTTTCCATTAATTACGATACTGCTTCTTCTCACCTGAAGGATTTTGCTTCAAAATGTATTAAGGATGTTGTAACGGAAGAAATTCTTGTCAACGAACTCTTTTCAGCTGATAACTACTCGGCAGCAATTGCAATTGCTCAATTGCCGGGTGTTACAGACGATGAAGGGACTTCTGCTCAAATGGCCTGGGTTGACTTTTTTAACATCAATGCAGATGTCAAAACTCAGCATATTTTCACTCAGGAAATTTATTATTTCGAAAAAAACATTTCACCGGAAAACCTGATGCTAATTGCCAAAAGACTATTGGGCAATCCACTGATTAATCACTTCACTTTTGCCAATCGGGACGATTCCGGAATCTTGTCTTTTACTCCTTTTGTTCCTGAAGTAAGCATGAAGGCTGACGATACAACGGATACAGTTAGCCTTGAATTGAGTGACGATGATTTGGTTCAACTCTCTAAAGAAAAAGTGCTTGCCTTGAATCTGGCAGAAATGAAAGCTATTGTTGCTTATTATAAAAACTCGGATACTATTACAGCTAGGCAGAAAGAAGGCCTTTCTACCGACCCGACAGATTGCGAACTTGAAATTCTAGGTCAGACCTGGTCTGAGCATTGCAAACACAAGGAATTTAATGCTGTAATCCATTATAACAATAAAGAAACCGGTGAACAGAAAACCATCAACTCTCTGTTTAAAACCTTCATCAAAGGAACTACCTCAGAAGTACAGGAAAGTCTTGAAGCAAACAAGAATGACTGGCTCGTTAAAGTATTTTCCGATAATGCAGGGGTTGTAAAAGCTACTGAGGATAAATTATTTGTTTGGAAAGTGGAAACCCATAATTCTCCTTCTGCCCTAGACCCATACGGAGGGGCGATTACAGGGATTCTGGGAAACAACAGAGATCCATTAGGGACAGGTATTGGCGGTGCGAGATTTTTATTTAATACCAATGTGCTTTGTTTTGGCAACCCCGATTATGACAAACCGCTTCTGACAGGTCAGTTGCACCCTCGTCAGATTATGGAAGGGGTGATATCGGGTATAGAAGACGGTGGCAATAAATCCGGCGTTCCTACGGTGAATGGTTCCGTTGTTTTTGATGACAGATACAGTGGAAAACCACTTGTATATTGTGGCACAGGGGCCCTGATGCCTTACGATTATAAAGGGATGCCTTCCTGGGAAAAACCTATAGATGCAGGGGACAGAATTATTGTTGCCGGTGGTCGTGTGGGCAAAGATGGAATTCATGGTGCTACATTTTCTTCTATAGAAATTGATGAACACTCTCCTTCCTCTGCTGTTCAAATAGGCAGTCCGATCACGCAGAAAAAGGTAGCTGATTTTATGATTAAAGCCTGTCTTGCGGGCCTTGTAAAATGTAGTACTGATAATGGTGCAGGTGGTTTATCTTCTTCCGTTGGAGAATTGGCTACAATTTCCGGTGGTGCTGTGGTAGATCTCGAAAAAGTACCTCTTAAATATGCCGGACTCAAACCCTGGGAAATATTTGTATCAGAATCGCAGGAACGAATGTCTTTGGTAATCGAAGAAAAACATATTGAGGCTCTTTTTGAGCTGGCAGATGCGATGGAAGTTGAGCTGACTGACATCGGTGAATTTACTTCTGATGGTTTTCTCGATATCAGATATAACAACAAAAAAGTTGCTTATCTTAATATGGAATTCCTACATGAAGGTGATCCACAGAAAGTGATGTACGCTGAATGGGAAAAACCAGCTTTGCAGGAACCTGTTTTAGGAGGAGATTTCGATTATAACGATATTTTATTAAAACTGATGGGTTCTTTAAATATCTGTTCTAGAGAGTCCATCATTCGACAGTATGATCATGAAGTAAAGGGTAAAACTATCATCAAACCTTTGATGGGCCCTCAAGGAAAAGCACCTCAGGACGCTGCAATCATGCGTTTTGGTTTCGATGGTTTTGAAGGAGTTGCTGTTTCCAACGGTATTCTCCCAAGATATGGAGACATTGATGCTTACGAGATGTCAGCCGGTGCCTTCGATGAAGCGGTAAGACAAATTATTTCTGCAGGGGGTTCTCTTCCAAACACTAATTCCAATGATGGTGTTTTCTGGTCTGTTAATGACAACTTTTGTGTTCCCGATTCAGAATATAATAAGGAAAGTAACCCAGATGGAAAACTCAAGCTGGCAAAATTGGTTCAGATGTGTGAAGCCCTTTATGAAATGGCTACATTTTTTGATATTCCCCTTACTTCCGGAAAGGATAGCATGAAGAATGATTTCAAAGCGGATGGCGTCAAAATTTCAGTCCCTCCTACCATTCTTTATTCTATGACAGCCAAGGTCAATGATGTCCGTAAAACGGTCACTTCCGACTTTAAAGCCGACGGTGACCTGATTTATCAACTGGGCACGACCTATAACGAGTTGGGAGCCTCTGAATTTTACGGATTGTACAATGAGTTGGGAGCTAATGTACCTAAAGTACGTAAAGAGGATGCTAAAGACCTATACCTTAAGGTCATGAAGGCAAATGCTGCAGGTCTTATTGAATCCAGTCATGATATTTCTGATGGCGGTCTTGCTGTTACAGTTGTGGAATCTGCCTTTGGAGGAAACTGGGGTGCCGATGTCCATCTTAATAATCTGGGAGATTTATCAGTAAACGCTAAATTGTTTTCAGAATCACATTCTCGTTTTGTTGTTTCTGTTCGTCCTTCAAACCAGGAAAAGTTTGAAGAAATCTTTGGTTCACTGGCATTTTTACTCGGCAATGTAACTGAAAACAAACAGGTAATTATTAAATCTGATAATAATAAATTAATTGATTTGCCCACAGATTCCTTAATGGATGCATGGTCAGGTGGGTTGGTATTGTAAATTAGAATGAACGCTTAAAATCTTCATAAAAATGACACAAGTAAAATCTCTGGTTATAACAGGTTTCGGAATCAATTGCGAAGAAGAAATGGCTGCGGCCTACGAATTGGCCGGTGCTACTGCTGAAATTGTTCATCTTAACGAAATTCTACACGGGAAGGTATCCATTCAAGATTATGACATCCTGAATTTCCCCGGTGGTTTCTCTTTTGGAGATGACCTGGCATCTGGAAAGGTTGTCGCCAATAAAATTAAATATAAAAAATTACCTTCAGGAGATGTCATGCTTGATGAAATCAGAAAATTTCTAAAAGACGGCAAATATATTCTGGGAGTATGTAATGGTTTTCAGATGCTTGTCAGAATGGGTCTTTTACCCGACACCACTTCCAATTTTGAAACAGAAGCTACACTGAGCAATAACAATTCCGGAAAATTCGAAGACAGATGGGTTTATTGCAAAGTTAACAAACAGTCTAAGACACCTTTCCTTAAAGATATCGATGTAATAGCATTACCTGCGAGACATGGAGAGGGCAAGCTTATTCTTTTGGATGATGAAATGCGTGCGAAAGTGGCAGCAAACAATCTGAATTGTCTTTCTTATTGTACTGCTGACGGAACAATAACAGCCGAATATCCGGCCAATCCCAATGGGGCTGATTTGAATTGTGCCGGTCTGACCAACCTGACAGGACAGGTTCTTGGTCTTATGCCACATCCTGAAGCCTATCTTAGCCTCTATAACCACCCTGACTGGGGACAAATTAAACGAAGGAATTCCGACGTTTCAGAAGATGGTGAAGGTCTTAAAATTTTTGAAAACATTGTTGAACATGTTTTGGATAAAAAATTAGCCACGGCTTAAGGATCATTCTTTAGCGCTAACCAATGAAAACAGGCAATCAACATATCGGCAAAAATGATTCATTAAGCAACTCCACCGTCTTTTACAAGATTGGATTAGCCTTCCTTCTCCTGTTTACTTCATTCTGGATATTAAAAAACCTGGATGTATGTATGCTTTGGCAGGATGAAGGTGAAACCGTTTGTGTTGCCGAGACCGTTCTTACTGAAGGGATACCAAAGGGTACTGACGGTAAAAACTTCTTCTCACAACAGGAAGGGAGAGAATATGGAGAAAACTATGAATGGAAGTTGCACCCCTGGTTTCAGTTCTATTGGCTTGCACTCTTTTTTAGCTTCTTTGAACCTACTACCTATATTGCAAGATTCCCCTTTGCGATACTTGGCATTGCCACTGTTATGTTCAGCTTTTTTCTTTCCATGCGATTATGGAATGACAAAAAGACCGCCACCTTTGTTGCTTTTGCCTTTCTTACTAATATAATGTTTCTTCTCCTTGTCAGGCAAGCTCGCTACTATGCTCCGGTCATGTTCTTCTCCGTTTATGCTACCTGGGGATTTCTGGATATTCTGGAACAAAAAAAGATTGGTTTTTTTCATTTCATTCTGGCCTCTTTACTCTTTTTTCAGAGTCAGTATTTATTCGCACTTAATTTCTGGATTGCCTGTTTGATATATAGTTGGGTTTTTCATAAAGAGCAATTTAAGAAGGTAGGCGTTGCCATTGCAATAGCTGCCACTCCTTCTATCCCATTTTTATTTTGGGTTCTCGACACGCCGTATGGTGAAACTCTTACTGACGGCTCTTCGTCAGAAGCAGTAAGTTATGGTTTCGGTAGGTTTTTTAAAGCTTTTTTTGATTTTGTACTGGAACCGATATGGCTCTTAATATTAATTCCCGTTTACTTTATTAAAGATATTCTAAAAAAATCTGCAATCAATTTTCAAAGTGAACGATTCCTGTTATTTTTTCTATTGATAATTTGTGGTAACATTACAGCTATTGCGTTGTTTGTTCCGGAGTATTATATTAGATATTTATGTATAACAATACCCTTTGCGATCATAATAAAAGGCAGAATATCAGGTTGGCTATCTGAATTACATTTAGGTGTCCCCCTTATTCTGTTTCTTGGGTTGATAATTTACAAAGGAGATTTGCTGAACTACAGCAAAGAATTGTTTGCAAGTTCATATACAGGACCTGTTGAATCTATGGTTAATTTCCTTAAAAATGAAGCATTGAAAGAAGATAAAATTGCCATTTCATATGGTGACTTGCCTTTAAAGTATTATTTGGAAAATCCAATATACGGAGGACTTGCCGGCGATTTACCTGAAAACCTCGATTCTATGGATTTTATAATTGTCCGAAGAAACTCTATAGACAAAATGGATCAGAAGGTACAGATAAAATTACATGAATACATTCAGTTGAATCTGAATAAATTCAAAGCCTACGGTCTAAATGTGGAAGACACCCCTTTTCAAAACAGGGAAATACCGGAAAGTCACTATTACGAAACGCCACTGGTCTCAAATTCACTGGTAATTCACAAAAGAATAAAATAAAATTGTATCCATTTAAATATTTATTAATCAGTCACTAAAACATGAATCTTTTGATTCCAATAAAAAGAGCTTTAATCAGCGTATCAGACAAGACAGGTATTGTAGAATTGGCCCAATCCCTAGCAAATTCAGGTTGCGAAATTATTTCTACAGGTGGTACTCAGCGAAAGCTGGAGGAAGCAGGCATTGCTACAACTGAAATCTCAAAAGTAACCGGCAATCCCGAAGCCTTCGGAGGAAGAATGAAAACAATTTCATTCAATATCGAATCCGCTTTGTTGTTTGACCGGGAAAAAGACAAGGAAGAGGCCGCTGCACTTAATATTGCCCCAATAGACCTGGTGGTTTGTAATCTTTATCCTTTTCAACAGGTATTAGAAAAGGGGGCAGATTTTGAAACGCTTATTGAGAACATCGATATAGGTGGCCCCACTATGATTCGTGCATCGGCCAAAAACTTTAAATATGTAGCTACGGTTACACAGCCTTCAGATTATGAAGAACTGAAGACTCAGCTAAAAGAAAACAATGGAGCATTAAGCTACGATTTCAGAAAAAAACTGATGTGTAAAGCCTTTAACCATACAGCTGATTACGATGCCCTTATCGCGACTACTATGGACAAAGAAATTGGTGTCAATTCTTTAAGACTTGGCTTTGAGGAAGGCGTAGACCTTCGTTACGGGGAAAACAGTCATCAAAAAGCCAAATTCTACCAAGAAAAAGGCAAAGCAAATTCTTTATACCATCTTAATGTTCTTCATGGAAAAGCACTTTCCTTTAACAATATCCTTGATATTAATGGAGCAATAGAAGCCATTAAGGAATCTACCCGTTCGGCTTGTTCCGTTATCAAGCACAGCAATCCCTGTGGTCTATGTGAAGGGGACAATCAAGAAGATTTATTGAAACTTGCCTGGGCGGGCGATCCGATTTCTGCTTTTGGTTCCATTATCGCTTTCAACAGAAAACTAGAGTTGAAAACTGTCAGATTTTTTGAACTCGATAACCCGGACAGAAGCAAACGCAAATTTGTTGAAGTAGTCATTGCCCCACAGTTTGATGCCGATGCCCTTGAATACCTACAGCAGCACAAAAACCTCAGAATCATTGAATTTGATGTTGCCAAAATGAGCAAAGGACTTGATTGCCGTTACATGAACGGCAGTTTACTGATTCAGGATGCTGATACTGTTCTTCACAACAAACTTGAAGTAGCAACAAGTACAGATGTTGATATGCAAAAAGAACAGCCACTAATAGAATTCGGACTCCGTGCCATTAAAACGATCAAATCCAATTCAATTGCTATTGTCCGTTTTAAAGATGGTTATGCTCAATTGCTTGGAATGGGCGCAGGACAACCGAATCGCTTAATTGCAACCAAATTATCTATTGAAAAATCAAGAGAAAATCTGAAGAATGAGTTTACAGGATCATCTGAAGATTTCGAATCTTATGTTGCCAATGAACTTGCTGCAGCCTGGTTGATTTCTGATGCATTTTTTCCCTTTGCGGATAATGTGGAAATTGCTGCCGCTGCCGGAATACGCAAAATTGTTCAGCCCGGAGGTTCTATCCGCGACAAATCTGTAGTCAGTACATGTAACGACCTGAGTGTAGCTATGGTACTAACCGGAATCAGGCATTTCAAACATTAATTTAACAATGTAAAAGACATCTTTTATATTATTATTACATCCAAAAATCATTAAAATACAACATCATGGACTGTTTAACAAAGTTTGTGTCTCCTCAGTTGAAAACAATACACAGAGGTAAAGTAAGAGATAGTATTCGGATTGATGACAATACGAGAATGATCGTAGTAACTGACAGAATATCTGCATTTAATAAAAAAATTAAAACGCCTATCCCAACAAAAGGAGCTGTATTGAATGGTATTGCTAATTTTTGGTTTGAACAAACCAAACACATCATCGGCAACCATATTATTAAGCAGGTAGATGATTATATAACAGTTGTAAAAGAAGCAGAACCTATCCGGGTTGAAATGGTGGTCCGTGGATATTTAACCGGTTCGATGTGGCGTGGTTATGAAGGTGGAAAACGCAAGATAAGTGATGTGGTCGTACCTAATGGTATGGTAAAAAACCAAAAGTTCGACCAACCAATTCTGACCCCCACTACCAAGGATGAAGACGATACTGAAATTGACGAAAAAGGAATTTTAGACGGTGGTTTGGTCAGTTCTGAGGTATATGAACAAATGAAAGATGCTGCTCTGAAAATGTTTGATTTCGGAACAAAGTTTTTAGCTGAGCGTGGCATTATTCTCGTGGACACCAAATATGAATTTGGCTTATTGAATGGAAAATTGATCATAATTGATGAAATGCATACACCGGATTCTTCCCGTTTTTGGTCAGCTGCTGATTATAATCAAAACCCAGCCAAAGCAGAGCAGATCGATAAAGAATTTGTTCGTCAGTGGATGTTGGCAAATAAAGTAGATGGAGAAGTTCCTTTGGTATTGATCCCTGATGTAATTAAGGAAACAAGTAGTCGTTATCAGGATATTTATACTAATGTAACCGGCAAAACGATCAATATAGTTGATATGCCTTACAAGGTTCGAATTCATAACAACCTGGTAAAAGCAGGGCTGATTAAACAGGGTGCGATCGCAATTGCTGTACATGCTGCCAAAGACATGGAAGCAGCGAATCAGATACAGGCTTTACTGGAAAATTATGATGTATTTGCCCGCATATATGATATTTCGGTCACGGAAACAAATGATTTTGCCTCTGAATATAATAATGCTATTGAGCCCGTTGCAGTTATTGCAGTGTCAAATGGTTTAGCAGACATTTTAGCTTCAAAAATGAGTGTGCCGGTGATCAACTGTGGTCATTCAGGCGACTCAGCAGCAACAACAGCATCGAGTCTTGAAAATGCTGCTTTTGCTGCCTTACGCAGTCTTAATTTACCGGCTTTGCGCGAACGCCTGGCTGCTGAAATAAATTAATAATTTAGACAATAGCTATTCAATTTTAAATTGTTGGTTTTTACCTCATGAAAAGTTTTCAGCTATTATCACCACTTTCAAATTATAAAAAATGATAATCGACGCTATTTCACCTCTTGATGGCAGATATGCAGGAAAACTGGTTCCACTCAGGGATTATTTTTCTGAAAAGGGATTAATGTACTATCGCTGTAAAGTAGAACTGCTTTATGTACTTGCATTAGATGATGCAGAATTGTTTGATCCTTTGAACGAAAAGGAAAAAGCAAATATTCAGGATTGTATTGATAATTTCACCAATGATGATTATAAACGCATCAAGGAAATTGAAAGCGTAACCAATCACGATGTAAAAGCCTGCGAGATATTTTTGAGAGAACGTACCCAAATGAGGGATGTTAATATGCTGCATTTCGCTTTAACATCAGAAGATGTCAACAACCTGGCATATAATTTTATGCTTAAGGATTATCTGGTGGAACAACATTTACCTCAGATAGAGTCTGTATTGAATAAGTTGATAGAATTAGCAGAGCAATGGAAACAAATCCCTTTCCCTTGTCGCACTCATGGGCAAAAAGCTTCCCCAAGTACAGCAGGAAAGGAATTTGCTGTTTTTATAAACCGCATTACACGCATATACAAAGAACTTAAAAACTTTAGCTTTTTGGGAAAAATAAATGGTGCTGTAGGAAACTATTCAGCCATGTTGTCTGCTTTTCCTGATTTCGATTGGTTGACTTTTGCTCATAATTTCCTGAAAAAACATGGTCTTGAGCCCAATATTTGCACTACACAAATTGAAGACCACGACACATTCGGCACATATTTTAACTGGACCCGTCAATTAAACAATATTGTAGTGGATCTCGATGTGGATTGTTGGTTGTATATTTCCAAGAGTTTATTTTCAGAAAAGGTCAAAGCCGGTGAAGTTGGTTCCTCCACCATGCCCCACAAGGTAAATCCTATTAATTTTGAGAACAGTGAGGGAAATATGATGTTGGCAAATTCAATGCTTGGCTTCCTGAGCGACAAATTGTCCCGGTCGAGAATGCAACGTGACCTTTCAGACTCTACTGTTCAACGTAATATGGGTTCTGCATTAGCTTATTCATCATTAGGCATCACAGAATTGATGCGTGGACTGAACAAATTGCAGATCAATGAAAATGTTTGTCGCACAGAACTCGACGACAGTCCCGAATTACTGGCAGAACCTATACAGACAATTCTTAAGATAGAAGGAGTGGATGATCCTTATACTCTTTTGAAAAAGGTATCAAGAGGGCAGAAACCTACAAGAGAAATGTTGATGGAACTGGTTCGTGGACTTGATATTGATCAGAAAACCAAAGACCGCATATACAAA
>CAJQOX010000097.1 GCA_905480075.1 uncultured Aureispira sp.
CTACACCAATAACTTTGATGATAGGTTTTGAGTTTTCTGGTAGGTTGAATTTCATAATATCTTAGTGTTTGAAGTTGGAGGGCAAAATGCCTGATATATAAAAATGATATTCTTAAATAGTTTTCAATAAAACATGTAAAACAAAGGTAATAAATCTATTAAAGAATAAGCAATTACGATTTATGAATTACAAATAAAAATAATAATAATGTTTCAAAAAAATACAGATAAGGATTTAGTAAATAAAACGGATTAAAGGTCAGCATCCGGTTCTGCTTCGAACCATTCTTTGGTTTTTTTGAACATTTTGTCAAACCATTTATTTGTTTTCTCTCCTTCAGGTAAAGATTTCTTTCTATGTAAAGCCGGTTCTGCGTTGGAAGTAAAAGAAGAAGAAGATTCGTAAAGGTAGCCTCTTTCCATTTCTTTAAAGCCATTCAAGATCAAGCCAACACTTGTAGCATAAATCGGGCTGGTAATTTCCTTGTCATAACCATGTGCAAGGTGTTCAGTAGGAATGCCAAGACGAGTAGACATACCGGTATGCAATTCCACCAGGTCTGAAAGATTGCGAAGCAAAGCCCCACCGCCTGTGAGAACGATCCCTCCGATGAGTTTTCGTTCAAAGCCTGACCGGCGAATTTCCCAATAGACCAGGTCGAGGATTTCCTCCATTCTTGCCTGAATAATACGGGAAAGATTCACCTCAGAAATTTCTTTATGAGAACGTCCTCTGAGACCGGGAATAGTAATTATTCTGTTTTCGGAAAGAGACCCTGAAATAGCACAGCCAAATTTCACTTTCAATTTTTCTGCCTGTTGCCCCATTACATTACATCCCTCTTTGATATCTTTAGTAATAATATTCCCACCAAGTGGGATAACAGCAGTATGCCTGATAATTCCTTCATGAAAAATAGCCAGGTCAGTAGTACCACCACCAATGTCGACAAGCACAACGCCAGCTTCCATTTCTTCCTCAGAAAGTACAGAAGAAGAAGAAGCAATAGGTTCAAGTGCCAAAGAAGCCATTTCAAGACCTGCTTTCTGAACACATTTGGCAATATTCTTAGTAGCCGTAGTTTGGCCAGTAATAATATGGAAGTTTGCTTCCAATCGGATACCGGACATTCCGATCGGGTCCAAAATACCCTGTTCGTTATCTACGATATATTCCTGAGGAATCACATGAATAATTTTATCGCCGGGAGGGAGAACCAATTTATACATATCAGAGATTAAATCTTCGATATCCTCCTGCGAGATTTCATCATGCAGGCTGTTACGGGTCAGGATACCGCGATGTTGCAGACTTTTAATATGCTGTCCGGCGATACCGACATTAACCACTCCAATTTCTACGCCCGACTGTCTTTCAGCTTCAGCAATAGCATCAGAAATAGCTTTAATCGTTTTTTCAATATTGGAAACCACGCCTCTTAGTACGCCTACAGATTCCACTTTTCCTGTACCGAGTATTTCTAGTTTTCCGTGTTTGTCTTTGCGTCCGACCATAGCGCAAATTTTGGTAGTTCCAATGTCTAAAGCAACAACAATTTGATTTTCCATAATCCTCATTTTTTAAATATTAATTTAAGGGGGCAAATATACTAACTTAAAGGGTTAATCGAGCATTTACCTCTTATACTGTTAAAAATAATTTATTTAATATATCGATTTATCAAGGGGAGAAAGAGGAGGTGAGAAACCACTAACACCTCCATATTCCCCTTAAACAAAACATTATCTTTTTTTAGCAACAATCTGTCCATCAAATGAAAGATTAATTGATTTGAACTTATTCCAACCTTCTACAGGCAAACCATCCTGATAAAAGACTTCAAGCCGATGAAATTTATCCTCAATATTCTCATGTGGAAAGCCAAATCTAATAGTATGATCTCCCAATTTGGGTATCAGTGTTACTTCTCCGCTGTGTTCAACATTGATCTGTTCGAACTGTGCTTTCCAGAAAGGAGATTTTTCAATAAATTTCACTAAATCGAAGACCCTGTTTAATCTGTTGTGCGGAATGTGCAGGAAATTGTTATCAAAACGCCCCACTTTACCTGTAACGACAATTACCCTTGCAGTAAAGTGGGGGGAAGTACTTACCTTTTCACCTTCAGCATCAAGATAATATCCCTGGTCCAATTCATCCATAATTCTAACCACAGGCACCCTTTGTTCAACCGTAATATGCACCTTGTTGAAAGCATCGACATAGACATCCGCATTTTTAATAAACATATCCGCTTCAAGCACCATTTCAATTTCCTCAATGTCAATTAACTCAAGGGGTTGCCCTACAATAGCATGCCTGAATTCTCTGAATAATATTTTTGTAACATCCTCACGGACAACAAATTTATTCTGTATATCATTATTAATAATTTTAATTGTCAGTCCATCCTCAGAAACAATACTTTTTTTTCGGTATTGTACAGCAGCAATCATCAGCAGGAACATCGCCATAGATGCCACGATCATAGAGAGTCTTTTAACAATCCATTTCATTCTTGAGGGATGTACATTCATGAGAATTAATAAATTTATAAATTATAATTAATAATATATTTTAATTAAAAATCTGTATACTATATAGTATGGCAGAATAAGCAAAAAAGTTTCATTTTTTCTGGATTTTTAAGGATTCGGAAAACAAATCCTTAATATCCGGTATCAAAGTACCAATATCTCCTGCGCCAAGCGTAAGAAGCACCTCGGTTTTTCTGTTTTTCAGTTCGTTTAAAAGTTGTGATTTTCTGATCAGCATTTTATTTTCAAGAGATAATTGATTAAAAATCAAATCAGATGTCACCCCTTTCAAGGGCAATTCCCTTGCGGGATAAATATCCATTAAGATCAGTTCATCGAGCTGATCGAGTGCCTTGGCAAATTCCGCAGCAAAATCTTTGGTTCTTGAAAAAAGATGCGGTTGAAAGACACCTGTAATTCTGGAATCAGGATAAAGAGATTTCACGGCAAAAATAGCGGCATTCAATTCTTCGGGATGATGTGCATAATCATCGATAAAAATTTGATTTTCATTATTTATCACAAATTCGAACCTTCTTTTAATCCCTTTAAAAGAGAGCAAAGCCTTCCTTATTCTATCATCATCACAACCCAGTTTTTTGGCAATGGCAATCGCAACAGTTGCATTGAGGACATTGTGAATTCCTGGCAGAGTAAATTTCAGGTTTTTAATTTCAGAATCACCGTTGCACCAATCAAAGATAAAGAAAGGTGCCTCTGCTCTGATATTGAGTGCTTTGACATCTGCGTCATCGAAGCCATATTTTTCAAAGGCAATATTGCTGTTTATATCAGAAGAAAGCGGCAGGTCTGACTGATAAAACAATGTATCCTTAACCTGAGAGACATACTCTCTGAAAGATTGATGCAGGGATAATTTATCTCCATAAATATCCAGGTGGTCAGCATCCATAGAAGTAATGACTGCCATTTCCGGAAAGATATTCAAAAAGGAACGATCAAACTCGTCGGCTTCCATTACCACCCATTCAGATTTTCCTGCAACGAAATTCGATTCAAAATTTCGGGCGATACCCCCCATAAAGGAAGTACAATCGACTCCACAAGATTTAAGAATATGGGTCAGAATAGCAGTGGTAGTTGTTTTGCCATGTGTACCAGCCACACCGATAGTTTTTCTGTCAGCTGAAATAAGGCCGAGAACCTGAGCTCTTTTAAGAATTTTAAAATTATTATCTTGAAAATAATTTAATTCTTTGTGATTATCAGGTATAGCCGGAGTATAGACCACCAAATCAATTCCATCTGGAATCAGGCTGATATTATCTTCATAATGAACAGACATCCCCTCTTCGATCAATTTATTTGTAAGAACTGTTTCTACTTTATCGTATCCAAAAACTTGTATTCCCAGGTTATTGAAATACCGTGCAAGGGCACTCATGCCAATGCCACCAATACCTACGAAATAAATGCTTTTGAATTCTGATTTCATACTATTAAATTTAGCTATCCAAAGCTATTTGATTATTTTCAGGATTAATTAAATTATTATTTTCAGGATTAATCAAGTGATTACTTTCTACTTTTTCTGTATTATCTGCAATACTCGATTCTATATATTTACTGACACTAAGAATGATCCCCAATGAAATTCCGGTAAACATCAGTGAGGTTCCCCCCATACTTACAAAAGGCAATGTAAGACCAGTCACCGGCAGGAGATTCACATTCACAGCCATATGAACAAAAGCCTGTATGACCAGGCTGAAACATAAGCCGAGTGCCAACATAGCACCAAAAGCCTTAGGAGACCTTGTTACAAGGCGGATACATCTGAGGAGCAAGGTAATGTATAATACAATAATGATTATAGCCCCAAGCGTACCATATTCTTCAATAATTACACAGAAGATATAATCTGAATAAGAGTGTGGCAGGAAGTGAGCCTGTTGAGCATTTCCTGGTCCAAGCCCGAGAAAACCACCTTGTGCGATTGCCATTTGCGCCTGTTCCACCTGAAATTGTTCCCCTTCAGAGCCGATCCAGAAATCCTTTAGTCTGTGCACCCAAGTATCCACTCTGATAGCATCGGGAAAAAAATCGGCGAGCATAATCAACACTGCAAAAGCGGCAACACCAAGCATAAGCAGGGAAAACACATTCCGCATATCTACTCTTCCGATAAACATAAGCAGAAGGCAGGTAAAAAAGAGAATCATTGCCGAAGACAAATCGGAAGGAGCAATCAGGCCACAAACAAAGAGAACAGGCAGCATTAATTCTGCGAGCGCCACTTTTTTACTTTGCATCAGAGAAATTGTTCTTGCCGTATACATAATGAGGGCAATTTTAGCAAAATCAGAGGTTTGAAAAGTAAGACCAATAAGGGGAATACGAATCCAACGTGTAGCCTGATTATAGGTTTCACCTAACAACTGCGTATAAATAAGCAGAGGAACAGCAATAACGAGTAGGATTACAGACAATTTCCCGTATTTGACATAATTAACAATATGGCAGAAATATATCAACACCATAGCTCCAAGAAGCAAAAAGATATGTTTTGCCAAAAAAGACTCCGTCCCCACTCCGGTACGTAAAGCCAAGGCCTCGGCAGAACTGTAAACAGTAAGCACAGAGAAAATTGCGAGTAAGCCAATAACCAGCCATATCACTTTATCGCCCTGTAAAAGCGCTCCTAATTTGGTTTGTATTAATTTAATATTCATAAAATCATATTAATCGTCAGAATTATTATCGACGGGATTAATTTTAAATTTAAAATTCATTTCTACTTCAATACCCTCTGTCATCATTTTGTGCTGTTGCAAGAGAACAGCTTTGAACCTGTCTCCCCTGTCTTTGTAATTTTTGAACAAGTCGAAACTTGCACAAGCCGGAGAAAGTAAGACAGCATCCCCTGGTTCAGCATAGAGACTTGCAATTTTCACCGCTTCATTTACAGAACGAGCTTCAAGAATAATTTCATGTACATCTTTGAAAGCTTCAAAAATTTTACTGTTATCAATACCCAGGCAGACAATAGCCCGGACTTTATCTTTAACGAGGGGGAACAATAATGAATAATCATTTCCTTTATCTACTCCCCCTACAATCCACACAATATTTTTCGTCATTGATTCGAGCGCATAAAAAACGGCATCGACATTGGTAGCCTTACTATCATTTATGTATTCGACATTGTTGATATTGATTACTTTTTCGAGGCGGTGCGCATCATTTTCAAAAGACATTAAAGCCTGTTCAATCAGATTATTATCCACATCGAGATGTTTTGCTGCCAAGACAGCACATTGCATATTAAAAAGGTTGTGCCTTCCATTAAGAGAAAGGTCATTTCGATTCATATTAAAATCCGTCCCGGGCACCGAAAAAGTTTCGGACTCCTGCATCAAATCCTCAATAGACAATCCTTGAAGAGAGACATTATCCCTCTGAAAGAATTCAGTAAACCCCCGTTTAATATTTTCATCATCAGCATTAAAAATAAAGGGTTGATTTGCTGACATATTCTGTACGATTCTAAACTTGGAAGCAATATAATTATCCATTTCATTATCGTATCGATCGAGATGATCAGGGGTAATATTCAGCAGTACAGCGACATCAGGATTAAATGCGAACATAGAATCCAGTTGAAAGCTGCTGACTTCAAGAACAAAGACATCTTTATTGCTGAGTGCCACCTGTTTGGCAAAACTAAAGCCGATATTTCCAGCGAGGCCAACATTCAAACCAGCGTGATCAAGAATATGATAAAGGAGTCTTGCTGTCGTGGTTTTGCCATTAGACCCTGTCACTGCAATAAGCTTTGCCTCAGTAAATTGGCAGGCAAATTCCAGTTCATCGATTATTGAGACCCCATTAGCTTTCAATTTTTGAATGAGCGGCGCCTTATCGGGAATTCCCGGGCTTTTAATAAGAAGGTCCGCATTCAGAATTTTTTCCTCACTGTGCCTGTTCTCTTCAAACTCCACATTATGTTTAATCAAATCATTTTTATAGGAATCATTAATAATACCTGAATCAGAGAGAAAGACCCTATAGCCCTTCGCAACAGCCAATACAGCAGCACCGACGCCACTTTCGCCACCACCAAGCACCACTATGTAATTAACATCTTTCATAAATTATCTGACTTTCAGAGTAATAATAGTAAGAACAGCCAAGAAGACCCCCACAATCCAGAATCTTGAAACAATTTTAGACTCATGCATCCCCTTTTTCTGATAATGATGATGCAGGGGAGACATCAAAAAGATACGTTTACCCGTTCCTGTTTTTTTTCTGGTATATTTAAAATAACTTACCTGCATAATGACAGAGAGGTTTTCAATTACAAAAATTCCACAAAGCAAGGGTATCAGTAATTCCTTACGTATCATAATAGCGAGGGCTGCAATAATTCCACCGAGAGCAAGGCTACCTGTATCCCCCATAAACACTTCAGCGGGATAGGCATTAAACCATAAAAAGCCAATACATGCCCCCAGGAAACAGGCGGAGAATACAACGAGTTCACCCACTTCGGGGACATATAAGACCCCGAGATATTCAGCAAGCACATTATTGCCCGACACATAAGAAAAAAGACCTAGTACCGCACCGATAATAGCAGAAGTACCTGCCGCGAGGCCATCGATACCATCAGTCAGGTTGGCAGCATTCGACACATTAACCATAATGATGATAATAATCGGGATAAAAATAATCCATACCCAATTTTTGGAATTTTCATCCAGGAACCACAGTATATATTTATAGTCGAACTCATTTCCTTTCAGAAAAGGGACATTAGTAATAGTAGTTTTAACATGATACATTTCCTCCTTATAGGTGGTTTTCGACCCGTCGCTGTTTCTGGCTAATCTTTCTACTGAGACAGTCCGGACAATATCGTAACCATATTCATCGACCGTGGCCTTATCGACCCGGACAACGACATCATCATTAAAAATCATAACCGAACCGATGATAGCGCCAAGTATCACCTGACCGAGTACCTTATACCTTCCTGCAAGGCCATCTTTTCCTTTTGTTAATTTGAGGTAATCATCCAGAAACCCAACAAGGCCCATAAAAACAGTAGTCAGCAACATCAGCTGAATATAGATATTGGATAAATCAGCCAACAAAAGACAGGGCACTAAAATAGCGAAAAGGATCATAAGCCCCCCCATAGTAGGTGTTTTTGCCTTTTGTTCTTCACCCGGCAGACCCAGGATACGTTGTTTTTCGATAATCTGCATTTTCTTGATAAGGAAAATAATTTTCTTACCAAAGACCAATGTAATAATCAGAGAAATCAGCACAGCGAGACCCGCCCTGAAAGTCAGGTATTGAAAGAGGCGAAAATCAAATATGTCAGCTAACCAATAAAGCATTATAAAAAGATATATTTAATAAAAAGGGTACTTAAAAACAATTTCAGTTCAATTCAAAGCATTTTTCAATTCTTGTTTATCATCAAAAGGCATTTTAACACCCATAATTTCCTGATATTTTTCATGACCTTTACCAGCAACCAAAACAATATCACCCTGTCTGGCCAATCTGCAGGCAGTTTTAATAGCCTGTTTGCGATCTTCAATAATTAAGGTTTTTCTGACAGCATCGATCGGGATACCATTTTCCATATCAGTCAGAATAGCCTCAGGCTTTTCAGTTCTGGGATTATCGGAAGTCAAAATAATCTGATGGCTGTAGTTGCATGCAACCTTGGCCATTAGCGGTCTTTTGAATTTATCCCTGTCACCTCCACAACCTATCACTGTAATAATCTGTTCGTTACCTGTACGTAATTTATCGATCGTTTGCAAGACTTTTTCGAGTGCATCAGGAGTATGAGCATAATCAACAATTCCGACAATTCCGGAATTTTTAAACAAGCAATAATCAAAACGACCTTCCGGAGCCTGCATATTACTAATAATAGCCAGGACTTCCATTTTATCAGCATTCAGTAATCTTGCCGTTGCATAAACAGCCAATAAATTATACGCATTAAAGCCACCAACGAGTTTTGCAAACACCTCCTGACCATCAAGTTGCATAAGGAGTCCGGCCAAATTATTTTCAATAATCTTCGCCCTGAAATCCGCCATATGCTTAAGCGCATAACTGACCTTAGTAGCTTTGGTATTTTGCAACATCACCTCCCCTCTTTTATCATCCGAATTAGTCAAAGCGAAGGCTGAAGCAGGCAAAGCGTCAAAAAAGCCTTTTTTAGCATAGATATAATTCTGAAAAGTTTTATGATAATCGAGGTGATCATGCGAGATATTGGTAAAAATTCCTCCTGTAAAAAAAAGGCCATCAATTCTTTTCTGCGAAACCGCATGCGAACTGACTTCCATAAAGGCAAATTCACAACCAGCCAGATTCATATCCGATAATAATTTGTTGAGCGCAACAACATCGGGAGTAGTATGAGTGGATGGAATTACATGTTTTCCAATTTTGTATTCAACAGTAGAGATCAAACCCACTAAATACCCCATTTGCATAAACAAGTCATACAATAAAGTAGCAGTAGTAGTTTTACCATTCGTTCCCGTGATCCCCACCAACTTCAGTTTTGAGGAAGGGTTACCGTAAAAATTAGAAGCGAGAACAGCCAGCGCGCCGGCAGAATTTTCCACCACGATATAAAGAACTTTTTCTTTAGCAGAATCCATTTTTTCGCAAACAATAACATCGGCTCCATTCTCAATCGCTTTATCGATAAACAGATGACCATCAGTATCGACACCATTGACAGCTACAAACAAATCAGAAGGTACAACTTTCCTTGAATCGAACTGCACCGCGTTGATATCGGGATTCCGAAAATCACCGATTAGTTCATAATCAATACCATTAAGCAGTTGCGATAAATTCATAATTCCAAGAACAATAAATCAAATTAACCTAAAGAAAGCGTAATTGAAGGAGCATCATTAACCGACCTGCCTGGTTTAACAGACTGAGATCTGACTTTGCCAACCCCTTTAACAAGGACTCTTATTTTAATATTTTCCAGCAGGAACAAGGCATCTCTAAGGCCCATACCTACTACATTAGGAACTGTTTTTTCTACAAAATTTCTAGTAAGCAGAGAAATTGAGTCCTTATTGATTCTGCTGACAGACCAAAGAGACTCTGATTTATCTCTGAAGGGCATTTCCAGCGACTCCATTAATTCTATAAAATCAGATTTGAAGCCCACTTGCAAATCCGGCATTTTCTGAGCCAGGTAGACCCTATCTTCATCATTTACCGGAGGGTGAACCTCAATAATTTTAGAATAACATTTATCTGCAATTTCTTTAAAAACCGGTGCAGCAACTCTTCCGCCATAGAAACCTGAACGGGGGTTAGTAACCACCACGATACATGAATAGACCGGTTTTTCAGCGGGAAAATATCCAGCAAAAGAAGCCCTGTATTTTTTAGCGACCCCTGAGGCCTTATGTTGTTTATAATTGATAACAGAGGTTCCTGTTTTGCCAGCAATATCATAATGATAAGGCTTAATATTTCTTGCGGTTCCTTTATCACCTGCCACCACACTTTCGAGAAGTTGCTTAACCAAATTAACAGCATTTTTATTCAGCAATTTTCTATCGATAATTACCGGATTAAATTTTTGTTCCGTTTTACCATAGGATCTGATCTCCTTAACAATATGAGGTTTCATCATCATCCCGTTATTAGCAACCGTATTATAGAGATTAAGTGTTTGCAAAGGAGTCAGGTAAGATTCATACCCAATAGACATCCAGGGAATAGTAATACCGCTCCAATCGCTGTATTCAGGATCTTTAATAAACGAGGACCCTTCCCCATCAAAACCAAGTTTGGATTCCTCGAATTTGAGATCTCGTAGAAAGTTGATATATTTTTGCTGTGATTTTTTATTTTTATTATAATATTTATTGGCCAGTTTAGCAATACCAACATTAGAAGATAATTCAAATGCCTTTCCCACCGAAGTTTTGAACAGACCGTGAGAGGAAGCATCTTCCATAGCCTCATCATAAAACAAAGCCTTTCCCTTATTAAGGTTAACCGAATCGCTGATATTGACATAACCATGTTCAAAGAGAGCAAGCATCGTTGCCAATTTGAAAGTCGACCCCGGTTCCGAAGCTTCTGAAATCGCATAATTTTTAGTTTCCCAGAAATCAGTACGATTTTCATTAAAGCCAATATTGGCAATTGCCTTAATTTCACCCGTAGCAACCTCCATAACAATCGCACAACCATGATCGGCTTGATGTACATTCAACGTTTTGAGCAAGGCTTCTTCGGCAACATCCTGAATATTAATATCAATAGTAGTAATCAGGTCTTTACCTGCTTTAGGTTCAATCTGCGACATATCGGAGAGTGGCACCCAAATATTTCTGCCAATACATTTCATAGGTTTAAGCTTGGCTTCACCCGAAAGCACATAATCGTAAGCCCCTTCGAGGCCCACCCTCATTGTATCGATGACCGGGTAGCCATAGGAATCTTTTAAAGTATCCCTTCCTGACATCCTGACAATAGACCTGATATAGCCTACTGTTCTGTGGGCCAGCATTTTGAAAGGATATTGCCTTTTGCTCATTTTATCAATAATCAGACCGCTTTTAAACTGCCCCCCTTTATTAAACAGCGGAAATTTTTTGATGCGTTCCAATTCGAGAAAGCCAACATTTTTACGGATAGGAAAGTATCTGTGTCCGGCATCTCTTGCTCTTTTTAGTCTTTCCCTGTAAGCCCCTACAGTAAATTCGTTATCGACATATTTAGTGAGGCAGTGAGCGAGGGTATCGACGTACTTCATAAAAGTATCTCTGGGAACAATCCTGGTATCAAAGTGCAATTTAAAATAAGGCAAAGAAGTTGCCAAAAGCCCCCCGTCTTCGGTAAGGATATTCCCTCTCGGAGCCTCAACTGGCCTTAGAGCGATGTAAATACTATCGGCTTTTGCTCTGAGATGAGCACCATCCACATACTGTACTTTGCCAATTTTCAGGACAATCAGCAAGGCACCAACAAGAGTTAGCAACATGACGACATAAATGCGCCACAGGATAGCATTTCTGACATCTACAGGTTTAGAGGTATTTTTCTTTTTTCTAAGCATTGAATGTTCCTGAGTGTGATTAAATAAAATAAACAGACATCTTACAAGAAGTAAGACATAAGAAAAACAAGGTTATTTTTTTACATTTTTATTAATAAGCTTTTTCGGATTCGTTTGTAATTCGAGCAAGCCAAGATGATGAACTTTCCCTGCGATGATCGATTCCATAGACTGAAACATCAGGTCGGATTTTTTTGAATTACTTTCCCAGCTGACCGCCCTGAGTTCAGCTTGCATTGATTTAATATCTTTAATAGTTTGCACTGCATAATGTGAATTAGCAATATAGATCACCCCTAAAAAAGCAAGATAGAAGATGAAGTGAATATTATTAAAAATATAGAAAGCGCTCATATTGAATCCGTTCAGATGAGCAGATTTTTTATGAGGTTTAGATTTTTTTTCAATTTTAGAATTAACTAAAAGATTTTTTAATTTATTTTCAGCCATAAGACTTAAAATTTAAGTAATTAAACAAACAGTACAAAAGGGTAAAAAGCAGCATTCAGAATAAAAAACTCAATCCTTACTGATCTTCAAAAATCAGCGGCATTTTATCTGTACGTTCCGCAATACGCATTTTGGCAGATCTCGCTCTCGGATTAGTCAAAATTTCATTTTCAGAAGGCAGTATTAATTTTTTATTAACCGCTTTAAGCGGCTGATAAAAATTGCCAAACTCATCCTTTTCAGGATCCTTATCGAAAGTCCCTTTTTTGATTAAGTTTTTGACCATTCTGTCTTCAAGAGAGTGGTAAGAGATTACAACAAGCCGTCCCCCTTTACCAAGCACTTCCGTAGATTGCCAAAGCATATCTTTAAGTGATTCAACTTCCTGATTCACTTCAATACGCAGTGCCTGAAAGACCTGTGAAAGATATCGGTTTCTTTTACCTTTAATACAGTTATCTATAACAGAGATAAAATCACCAATAGTTTTCAGGGCAGAACCCGATTCTCTGGCATTTACAATAACCCTGGCAAGGGTTTTTGCATTTCTTACTTCACCATAGAGACCAAAAATCTGTTGCAGGTCAGAAGCGTTATATTTATTAAGAACTTTTTCTGCAGTTAATGTTGCCTGTTGATTCATCCTCATATCAAGAAGGGCATCGAACCGAAAGGAAAAACCACGTTCAGCCGTATCGAACTGATGTGAAGAAACCCCGAGGTCTGCCAGGATACCATCAACTTTCCTGACCCCTTCCAATCTCAAGAAACGTTTCAAAAACCTGAAGTTGTACGGCAACAACTTAAACCTTTCATCGTCAATAATATTTGCCGCAGCATCTTCATCCTGATCGAAAGCAAAAAGCCTTCCTTTGTCACCTAACACATTCAGGATCGCCTGAGCATGTCCCCCTCCGCCAAAAGTCACATCTACATAGACACCATCTTCAACAATACTCAACCCATCAATACTTTCGGGGAGCAAGACAGGATTATGATAATTCATTTCCATCCTCCTGATTTGAAGTATTCAGACTACCCATCACATCTTCAGCCAAGACATCGAAGTCAGAGGGTTCGTCATTTAAAAGAGCATTATAACTTTCCTTGGACCAAATTTCAATTTTATCAAAATAGGCAAACAAGACCAATTCTTTACTTACCTGAGCATAATCGAGCAAGGTACGCGGAAAGAGCAATCTTGAATTGCTATCGAGATCTAATTCAGAAGCACCTCTAAAAAAATACCTTACAAAATCCCTGTTCTTTTTCACGTATTGATTCAATTTTTGAATATCTCCGGAAATAGTATTCCAGGCTTGCCTCGGATACAGTACCAGACATTTTTCAAAGCCCCGGTTCAACACAAAACCATCTCCTGCCAAATCCCCCAATTGCTTTAGCAAGGGGGCGGGCAATCTGAGACGGCCTTTAGCATCGATTTTGCAGTTATATTCACCTAGGAATTGAAGCATTAAAATATTTTTAGAGTTGACTACTACTCAAATGTACCATATTTTACCACCTTTTACCACTTTTTACCACAATAAATTAAAAATAATTCCCACTTTCTTGACAAATATCAATAATAACTAAAACAACCTGTACATGAATTCAGGACAAAAAAAAAGCCACAACCCTTTATACATAAGGGTTTGAGGGATAAAAACCTCCTAAATACACAAAGGGATAAAAAAGTGGGAAATTTTTACTTTTTTTCGAAAAAAAGTAAAAATATTACAGAAATATGAAAAAAAAGAAAGAAACAAAGAAGTAGAAGGAGTAGCAAGTGGGAAGCCGTGGGAAGAAATTCCGCTCAATATATCAGAGTTGAAAAAGAAGAAAGTAAAAGAGTAAAAAAGAGTAAAAAAATGAATTGATTTTAGATTTAAATCAAGCCTTTCAGCTGATACATTTCTAGCCACAAAGCCCTTCCTGAATCATCACAAAAAGACCATTTTTGAATCCAATCCATAAAAGAATCGCAATGCAACCAAAGGCATGATTTCCAGGAGGAGTTATTTTTTTTAAGATTTTTATCAAGTACATAGACAGGCGTTCCCTGTTTGGAACAATCGATGAGAGAATAAATATCAGCGCCCCAGTATAAAACAGGCACTAAGGATTTTGACAAATTCCAGTCCCAGTCCCTGATACTATCGTTGTGAATTTCAGAATAAGCCCTGCTGATAGATATTTTTTTATTCTGTGGGTTATCGAATAAGTTGAAGAAGCCATAATCGGGGCCAAAGTCACCATTGCCAAGATTGAAATATAATTGTTTAAGAACAGAAGGCAGGACCAGTTTAATTTCATTTTCTGATTTATTAAAATGGAAAGAAATTTCGCTTTTCTGAAGAGAGGAAACTTTTCTTTTAAATTTTTCAGCGAGTTTCCGGCAAATTTCCAATTCATCAGATAGGCTGTGTGTTCTTAATTTAAACCTCAAACGAGGTTGACCATCAAAAAGTTCAATAACCAAACTTTCCTGATACCAGTTATTGCTGAGAGCAAATTCGATCCAGGATCTGATATTCTGCGGCGTACAGATTTTAGCATCATTACCTTTTAGAATCACTACTAATTTCTGAACAGGATCAATGATATTAAAAATAGTACATTCAATAGATTTCAGCCAGGGAAAAACCTTGGCATCCCAATGATAATTTTGGAGACCGACTATAATTGAGCTCATAAAAAAATATACATAAATAAAGAACTCCGAAAGAGCAGTTCAAATCAAGAAATAAAATAATAACCGCTGATTGAAACAATTAAAATAATAAAAAAGGATGAAAAAAGAAAAAAATATCATAGAATCCGGATCAAAAATAAAAGGGTTATCGATATTTCAAAAAAAAACCACAGGATATAAAATCCTGTGGTAATTAATTCAAAAAAGGTTTTAAGGAATAATTCTGACAGTTACCATTTCAATTTAACGGCACTGTCCATGGATTCGAGTTTAACGAGATAAATATCATTTACATTCAGGTTTAAGTTATTCAAGCTATAATTCAGCAGGCCACTTTCGAGTCTTGTAGAAAACACAAGCTGTCCTACTTTATTATAAATATTAACCAATTGTGGTTGATCAATTGCATTCAACAGATTAATACAGAGGTTATCATTACATTTAAAGATTTGAATACTTTCATCGAAGGTCACATCATCAACAGAAGTCATCATAGCAGGTACAACTCTAACAATAAATCTAGTTGCAGCATCAAGCGTACTACCAACAAAAGTATAGGCTGATTGGTTCAGGACATGCGTTGTACCCAAGAGAACATCTTCCAGAATAATCAAATCATTCTGATTAAAGTTAGATATTTCAGTCAAAGAGATAGAATAAATACCATCAGTGGCAATAACACAATGCAGAGGAATCAGGTCCGGAGTATTAGTAAAGGGCAATCTTGTATTGATCGTCAGTGGACCAACATCCGAAGCACTTGCGAATTCAGGAGACCCCGGGACATCAGAACTAAGATAATGCGCGTCGAATTGAGAATCGAACATATTAGAAGCGTTAGGCTTGTATCTTACAACAGATTCTAAAGAATAGCCCTGACCATTCAATTGCAATCTGAACAGGGGATTATTGTCAGAACCTGATTTGAGAAAGGTACCATTAACAGCAGGATCTTCAACTCTCATACTCGCATCAATAACAAGGTTTGCAGAAGCATCCGTTTTTATCCAAAACCCCTGCATAGAAGGAATTATAGAATTAAAAGAAGAAGAAGAAGAAACTTTATCTACATAAGCCACATATTGTTCCAAAACAGGATTCCATCTGTATAAAGCATCTTCAACAGAAGCCGGTGCAGATTGAATAACGAGGTCAAAATCAACAGGAGAAGCAAAGGGATTTCCAATAAAATTCCAACCATCACTGAGAGGATCGCCTGAGCTTGTATTAGTGATCGGAATAGAAACAGAACCACTGTTCAAAGACCCCGTAATATCTAATGTTCTTCCACCATCTGCAGAGAAATAGCCACTGAAGCCCATACCCACAGTCATAGGATCAGAAGAAGAAGAAGGCGAGGACCATCCTTCAGATTTAAAAGGGGAAGTATTGGTTTCATCATAATAGTAAATAAATGGATACGCAGAGGTCAAGTTAAGAGTAAAATCATCCCCCAATTCGCTCAAATCAGCATTAGAGACAGGCGATGTCAAAAAATGATGTCCTAATCCATTATCAATATATCTTTGAACGGTAGCATCCCCCAAGAGCGTT
>CAJQOX010000098.1 GCA_905480075.1 uncultured Aureispira sp.
GTCATGAACAGAGGCAACTGCAATGTCGGTACACATACGCTCGCGCACGAAATGGGACATACTTTTGGTCTCGAACATACTTTCTCTGGTGTGGATGAACGTACTCAATGTTCTGCTTGTTATGAACAGGTGAGAAATGCAAATGGTTCCTCTAATTCTTCCGGTGTGCCTACTCCTTTTGGTGGCCCTTATACTACGGAAGGTGATCAGGAAGGGGATTGGTGCTCCGATACGCATCCGCATGATACTTATAGCTATAATTGCTCTACAAGCTCAAATCCAAATGGTGCCTGTGACAGCAACCCCTGGGCTAATGCTCCTGTCAATAATCATATGTCTTACTCCTTCTGCTCCTCTCAGTTTACTTCTCAGCAAAGTAGTAGAATGCATTGTATGGCGGCTTCTTATCTTGGTACCTGGATAGCCTATGGCGGCGGCATTTGTGGTGCTCAACCTCCGGTCGCAGACTTTGATGCGACGCCTACGACTTGGGTGTCCCCCAACCTGGTCACATTTAATGACTTGTCTACTCCACAATCTATCATTACCGGCTGGACTTGGGTGTTTGATGTAGGAGCAAGTGGAACGGTTACTTGTGTTGGGTGTACAGGAGCAAATGCTACTTTTGTTGGCCAGGTACCTCCAATAGTCACTTATCCAAATGTTGGCTTGTACACTGTTTCTTTGACTGTTACAAGTGCGAATGGCCCTGATACAGAAACTAAAATAGATTATATCGAAGTTACGGCTCCTGCAAATGATTGTGATACTTTGGATACAGATTGGTTAACACCAACTCCAACTGCAGTGACTTCTTATTCCGCTGGCGGAAACTACTTTACCGGAGTTCCTGCCGTACAAAGTGCCGCACCAATTGATCCCGCAGGTTTCTATCAACAATATTTCACCCCCAATCCAGGTACTTCAGTTGTTGGGGCATTAACAGTTGCGTTAGGGAGGTTAGTTGACCCTGACGATGATATGACTTTCCAGATTGTAGTTTACGAAGACGATCCGGGCAATCCTGGTTTCCCTGATTTTGGAGCTGGGCCTGTTGCTTTTCGCTCTTACTCCCCTACACAAATAGGAGTTCCAACCGGCGCCTTCTATCAAACATTTAATATACCATTTACCTGTGCTCCGACGATTGCAGGGGCGACCTTCCATGTTGGGGTAGAAATGTTTCCTGGTGATGCCACCGACGAATTGGTCTTAATGACCAATGTGGATGGCGATGGAGGTTCTCCATTGGTAAACACCTATAGCGCCTCGGGCTGTCCTAGCATAGATTATAATGTAAATGGACACTCTTGCGCATACTTTGCAATAGATTTTGATTTATATTGCTACCCTCAAATGGGATGGTATAAACCTTTTCCTTTTGCTTTAGGCTATGTTGAAAATGTGAATTGTGATACTACTACTGCTGCCATACTTACCTCTACCCTTTATGATGGTTCAGGATGTACAGCTCCTTCCGGACCAAATACAGGTATGGTGAACTGGACCTATCAGTTCGGTGATGGTACCACTTACAGTTCTACAACTGAAATTCCTGTAATTAACAGAACTTATACCGGTGAAGGTCAGGATGTACTCACTATTACCGCACTGAATGACTGTGGCAGAGCCGATACTACAACCTGGACAATTCCCTATAATTTTATGGCTACTCCGGATGCCGACTTTACAAAATCTCCGCAGAATCCTATTTGTATGGGCGCTCCGGGAGTGACATTTACTTCTAATACAAGTGGCTATGCCGATTATACCTGGGATTTTGGCGATGGTACCGCTCCGGTCTCTTCAGGAAACGTCAATACGATTAATCATGTGTATACTACGCCCGGCTTATATTATACGCAACTTGAAGTAACTTCTCTGGGCTATCAACCCGAAGATACTTTCTATCTCGAAACTTTCGAAGGGGGATTCCCGGCAGGTTATCTCAGGTTTAATAACGATGCCTTTGTTCCTCACCCCTTTGTCAACCCGCCTTTTACCGGTTCAAATGCTACCTCATGGCTGGTCTTTGATATTGATAATTCCGGAGACAACGAGGCGGTCAGTACTTCCTACAATACCTTGCCTGCTCAGCAGGCGGATGATTGGTTGATAACCACTGCTATCGGTGCACTGCCGGCAAATCAAATGCTCGCCTGGGATGCGGAAGCTATCCTTGCGGCCTTCCCGGATGGATATGAAGTGCGGATTTCAACAAATCAATTACCCGCTACGGTGGCAAATTATAATACCTTGTTGTTTTCAACTCCCGGTGAAAATGCCTTTAAAACTACAAGAACCGCTGACCTCTCTTCCTACGCAGGTCAGGTTGTGTTTATTGCTTTTATTAACAACTCAACTGATGAATATCTCTTGTCTATTGACAATATAAGAGTAGGTACTATAGGGCAGGGGTGTTCAAATACAGAACAAAAACTCGATTTTGTAGAAATTATAGATTGTACTGTTATTCCTCCCACTGCAGCGCTCAATGCAACACCGGTTAGCGGTTGCGCACCCCTCGATGTGTTATTTACTGATGCCACAACGGTAGGTGATGCTGCAACTTCCTGGGTCTGGAACTTTGGTGATGGAACTTTCTCTACAGTACAAAATCCACCTTTACATACTTATTCAGCAGCAGGAAGCTATTATGTCATTTTTCAGGCATGTAATTCCGGTGGATGTACTATTGACACTATTACTATTAATGTTGGTACAGGGTTGATAGCTAATGCTGGCCCTAATCAGAATATGTGTACAGATTTTACTACCCTTGCAGGAAATGACCCTGCTCCAAGTACCGGATTGTGGTCTGTTGTCACTGGTAGTGGTACCTTTGCTGATCCTACCCTTTTTAATACTGCTGTTTCTGGGCTTTCTGCAGGGAATAATGTTTTTCAATGGTCAATAACAGGTACCGGCTGTGTCTCTACTTCTCAGGTAACGATCTCAGGGAAAACATTTAAATATGGTCTGGATGGTGAAACTAGTAACAATTATTGTATTGACGCTTCAGGATGGGCGCATTTTTATAATGCAGGTAATGAAATACTATTGTCCATAAGGGGTGATTTTTCGGGTGCAGACCCTGGCTTCCCTTTGATAACTATCAATGATAATGGTGCTTATTTTCAACAAACTCAGGGTCCTTTTACTGCGGCATCCTGTGCTTCCGGTCTGACTCCGGGGGAAGAGTGGTTTGAAATGGAACGTAGTTGGAATGTTGATCTTGGTCCTACAGGTTCGCCGGTAGGGGGGTATAATATGCGTTTTTACTACGAACCCGCTGAAAGGATAGCAATTGAAAATGCGGCAACTGCCTGGATGGCCACCTACCCGGCATGTAGTTATACCTACAAATACGCCAATCCACTCGGGTTTTATTGGTTTAAAAATACCGGGACGAACTATACCGCACCTGATTACGATGGCCTGCAATTGACAAGTTCAGGGGGGGCTGCTTCGGGTATCAATTATGGTGAGTTTTCTGGTGTAATGTCCTTCTCCGGTGGCTCAGGAGGGATAACGCTTGTTCCTGATCCTTTGTTAAAAACGGATTGGCTCTATTTTGACGGTGTCACTGATAATAAAGTCAACTACCTGAGATGGGCAACTGAAGCGGAAGATGGTAGTGATTATTTTAATCTGCAACGTAGCAAAGATGGTGTTAGCTTTGTAACTATTGGTGCAATTGCTGCTGAGGGTACTTCTTCTACAGTCAAACATTATAATTTCGATGATGTACATCCTTTTACCGGTGAAAATTATTATCGCCTCGAATTGGTGAATACGGACGGGTCTGTAAGCTTGAGTAATACGGTTTTGCTGATGATCGCCGATTCTGACCTGGGATATGTTTTCTACCCTAATCCCACAGATAATGTCGTCTATTATCAATTCGAAGCTCAGACTGTTGAAAGTCTCGAATTTGAAGTTGTTGATGTTCTTGGAAGGGTCCTTAAAACTCAACAGTCAAATGCTGTGGAAGGCTTTAATAATATCGGTATTCCCCTCGGTGACTTTCCCGTTGGAAGTTACTTGATTCGTGTGTTTAATAAAACGAATGGATCCGTTCATACTTCTAAAGTAATCAGATCTGATCAATAATTTCAGGGAGCTTCTTTCCTGACTTAAAATTATAAAAGACTGTGGAATATTTTTCCGCAGTCTTTTTTTTATTATCTAAAAACGTTAATTTCAATCCTTTGTTTTAGAATTTAATCAGTTTTTAATTATAATGTTTATCTGATGATGTTTGAATTGCTCAATTGGATGATTAATAAAAAGATTAAATCATCAATTTGATTAAAAAGTATATATATTTCTACTTTGTCAATATATTGCGTACGAATGATTGTTGTAACTTATCAGGAAGAAGGAAAATAAATGGAAAAAATGCCGAATATTCAGGGAAATGATAGCCAGGGAAAAGGCCAAAGACTTTTTGTTACGGTAATTGTTCCCGTTGCCTTGCCCAAACTATATACTTATAGTGTGCCATTGCACCTTAAAGGGATGGTGAAAGAAGGTTTAAGGGTGGAAGTGCAGTTCGGTAGAAAAAAATTGTACTCTGCTTTAATTTTTAAAATCCACCATAATGAACCGGATGGATATGCACCCAAGCCAATATTGAATATTCTCGATGACCATCCACTTGTCACTCAAAACCAATTTAAACTCTGGCAATGGATGAGTCAATATTATGCCACCACTATGGGAGAAGTGATGAATGCAGCACTCCCCGCAGGTTTGAAACTGGCTAGTGAAAGCAAAATTCTACTCAGACCTGACTTTCGAGAGGAGGACTTCAGCAGGGAAGACCTCAATGAAAAAGAATATACTATTCTGCAGGCCCTTTACAACAGAGTGGAAATGAGTATATCCGAAATACGTGAACTCATCGATCAGAAAACTATCTATCAACATATCAAAAGCCTTATTGATAAACAGCTGATTCATGTCAGAGAGGAATTGAAAACAAAATATAAACCGAAAAAAGTTGATATGGTACGCCTGGCTGAACCCTATTTCAGCGATAATACTCAATTGAAACTGGCTTTCGAAATGATTGGCAGCAGGGCTTTGAAACAGGCAGAAACTCTTATGGCTTTTATTCAGCTGACTAAGGAAATGGAAGAGGTTCCCAAATCTGATCTCTATGATCGTGCTAACATTAATTCTACCGGATTGAAAAAACTGGTAGATAAAAATATCCTTGAAATTTATCACAAACAAATCAGCAGAATCAATCAATATAAGGGCCTGGTCAGTGAAAACTTTACATTGTCAGATGATCAGAAAAAAGCTCTTTTCGAAATAAAAGAAAATTTTGAAGAAAAAAATGTAGTCTTCTTACATGGCGTTACAGGAAGCGGGAAAACTCAGATTTATGTTGAACTGATGGAAGAAGCGATTGCTAAAGGGCAACAGGTATTGTATTTGCTACCGGAAATTGCCCTCACTGCTCAGATAGTCGCAAGGCTTCAGGTCCACTTCGGGGATAAAATTGTGTGCTCTCACTCAAAGTTTAATAATAATGAACGTGTTGAAATCTGGAAAAATGCCATGAAAGGTATACCAATTATTCTGGGGGCTCGCTCGGCACTGTTTATGCCCTTTCAAAACCTGGGATTGATTATCGTTGACGAAGAACACGATCCGTCCTATAAACAAAATGACCCTGCTCCCAGATATAATGCAAGAGATACGGCTGTGTTTATGTCTTATCTACATCAGGCGAAAGTCGTACTGGGAACGGCTACTCCCTCTCTGGAAACGTATCATAATGTGCAGAAAAAAAAGTATGGTCTTGTAGAACTCAATTCAAGGTTCGGAGAATCTTCCCTCCCTGAAATCCGCATTGTAGATGCTGGAGAGGAAACACGTAAAAAAAGAATGAAATCACACTTCACGCAACAACTACTCGATGCAATTGAAGAAACGATCAAAAATGGGGAACAGGTAATTTTGTTTCAAAACAGACGAGGATATGCTCCTGTCTATAGTTGTAATTTATGTGGGTGGACTGCCGAATGTAAAGATTGTGATGTAAGCCTTACTTATCATAAATTTACGAATGACCTGCATTGCCACTATTGCAATTATCATAGGAAAATGCCGGACGCCTGCCCTGCATGTGAAAGCCGTGGCCTCGTAATTAAGGGGTTTGGTACCGAAAAAATTGAAGACGAATTACAGATTTATCTGCCGGAAGTCAAAGTCGCCCGTATGGATTGGGATACGGTTAAAGGCAAACACGGTCACGAAAAAATTATTGCTGCTTTCGCTTCCGAAGAAGTGGATATACTTGTAGGTACTCAAATGGTAACTAAAGGACTGGATTTTGATAATGTAGGCCTCGTGGGGGTTCTGAGCGCCGACCAAATGTTGCATTTTCCCGACTTCAGAGCAACTGAAAGAGCCTTTCAACTCTTGCTGCAGGTCAGTGGCAGAGCAGGAAGAAAAAAGAAAAAAGGAAAAGTACTTATTCAGGCTTTCAATACGGACCACCCTGTTCTTAAAGAAGTACAGAAAAATGATTTTAATGCTTTCTTTTCAAGGGAACTTAAAGAACGTTCAGATTTTGCCTATCCCCCTTTTCACAGATTGATAAAAATTCAGATTAAACACAAAAAACCGGATGTAGCTGATAAAGCAGCTAAGTTTATGAGCGAATCTTTGAAAAATAAACTCGGTAACAGAATCCTCGGGCCTTCTGTTCCTGGTATATCTAGGGTGCGTACCTATTACTTAAGGGATATTGTGGTCAAACTAGGCAAAAATAATGAACAATTGAATTATTCTAAAAAATTGTTACAGGATCTAAGCAGTTATCTCAAAAGTCAAAAAGGGTACTCCTCGGTCAGGGTAATAATTGATGTTGATCCATATTAATCGGATTGATATATTTATAAATTATTTCATTATGAAATTATTTTAATTCTCTTTCTCTGTTTGGTAACTATTGCCGCAGTTTTTCGTTAGAAATATAACACACGTTTTTTAATTGAAATTTCTGACATTTTGTGAAAGTGAAATCTTTTTTTACAAAAAAATGAATTTTCTTAACTACCAAATCTATAGAAAAAAACTCTACTATGCATACCCTTAAAGTCGCAATAATCGGTAGTGGCCCTGCCGGTCTGATGGCTGCAGACATACTTGGACAGAATTGTACTGTAGACATATATGAAAAAGGCAAGGCAATTGGCCGTAAATTTCTTGTCGCAGGAAATGGTGGATTTAATATTACTAACAGCGCTTCCGATGAAAATTTGATAAGTAAATATTCTCCTCACCCCGCACTCAGAGAAGCTTTATCTGGTTTTGATAGCAACTCTACAAGGAAATGGCTGGAAAACTTAGGTATTCCTACTTTTATTGGTAGCAGCGGCAGAGTTTTTCCGGAAAAAGGCATCAAACCTGTTCAGGTCTTAAATAAAATAAAGGAAAGACTGAATGAAAAAGGGGTGAATATTCATTATCACCACGAATTTGTTGGTTTTAATGAATACAAAAAACCAGTTGTTGAATTCAATGATACTCAGAGTCCCCTGGTCGCAGATATATTTATTTTTGCACTCGGAGGGGCTTCTTGGCCCGTTACAGGTTCAAATACTAAATGGCGTAACGCCTTCGAAAAAATAGGTGTGAAAACCTTGCCCTTTGAGGCTTCAAATTGTGGTGTTAATGTCAATTGGTCGGAAAAGTTCAAAGATCTGTTTGCAGGGGAATACCTCAAAAATATTCAAATTTCTATCAATCATAAAATGAGAAAGGGGGAGGCGGTGATTACGGAATACGGCCTGGAAGGTAATGCGGTTTATCCATTGATTCCCTTTATAAGAAATTCCCTGAAGTCTGAAGAACCTACAGAAATATTTATTGACCTCAAACCGCAGAATACGCATCAAAGCCTTTTGATGAAAACCCGGGGAAGGAAACTAAAAACAAAAAATTATTCCTATGAATTTAACCTCTCAAAGGCTGAGTTGGCTATGACTAAACAATTCACTCCGAAGGAAAACTATATTTCTCCGGAACGTTTTGTCGAAATTTTAAAATCTGTGGCTATACCAGTGGAATCCCTGCGTCCGGTCGAAGAATCTATTTCCACTATTGGTGGTATCTCTATGTCTGAAATTGAAAATGACTTCTCTTTAAAGTCCTGCCCGAATATTTTTGTTATTGGTGAAATGCTTAACTGGGATGCTCCCACAGGTGGTTATCTGTTACAGGGTTGTTTCTCTACTGCTGTTGCTGCTACAAATAGTATTGCTGTTTTCAGCAATTCATAAACCGAAGCAATTTAGTTATTTATCAGGCCTTGCTTCCTGTGCTGCACAGGTACACAAAACAATTGTTTTAACTTGCACCCCGAACTATTTATCTTATGAATTTTGTAGCCATTGATTTTGAAACTGCCACCTATCATAATTACAGTGCCTGTGCAGTGGGTATTGTAACTGTCAAAAATAATAGTATCGTTGATGAATATTATACCCTCATTCAACCTCCTGAAAACAAATACTTCTGGCAAAATATAAGGGTACATAAGATTAAACCAAGGGAAACTAAAGGGAAACCGAATTTTTACGATCTCTTTCCCGAAATTATTAAACGCCTCGACGGGCAGTCTATTGTTGCACATAATGAATCCTTTGACAGAAAAGTAATGAAAGGGTCTATGGAGTATTATGGCCTTAATTATGACGATTTTAATATGGGGGAGATGTGGGAGTGTACTTGCAAAATCTACAAAAAAAAGGGCTATAAACCAGCAAAATTAAGTTCCTGTTGTGAAAGGCAGGGAATTGAACTCAATCATCATCATGCCTTGTCAGATGCTTTAGGTTGTGCCCGCCTCTATCTGATGAGTTAGTGGCTGTACTCAGGCAAATAAAAAATTGTACAACTCCTCAACCTTGGCAACCGGTATGATTTCTATGTCGTAATGAGCAATGTCTATCCCTTTCATGTTGAAAGAGGGAACAAAAATCTGCTCAAAACCCAATCGGTTGGCTTCCTGAATACGTTGTTCCGCCCGCTGAACAGATCGTATTTCTCCCGAGAGACCTACTTCACCGGCAAAACAAATATTGGATGGCAAAGAGACATCTTCAAGTGAGGATATAAGTGCACTGATAATGGCCAGGTCTATTGCAGGGTCACTGACTTTTATGCCACCGGCAATATTAAGGAAAATATCGTTGGAAGCAAATTGAAAACCACAGCGCTTCTCCAGTACGGCCAATAACATACCCAGCCTTCGTAAATCAAAACCTGTTGCAGATCGTTGTGGAGAACTGTAGACTGCGGTACTTACCAAAGCCTGTGTTTCAATAAGCATAGGCCGGATACCCTCAAGTGTGGCTGCAATTGCGGACCCGCTGAGATTCTCTTCTTTTTGTGATAATAATAATTCCGAAGGGTTCGATACTTCCCGAAGTCCGTTGCCGTTCATCTCGTATATCCCCAGTTCAGAAGTGGAACCAAAGCGGTTTTTAATAGTCCGTAGTATGCGATGAGTATAATTTCTGTCTCCTTCGAACTGAAGGACAACATCCACAATATGCTCAAGTACCTTGGGCCCTGCTATAGCACCGTCTTTGGTGATGTGTCCTATAATAAATACAGGAGTGCTGCTCTCTTTTGCAAATCGTTGAAATTCCGTAGAACATTCCCGAACCTGAGATACCGAACCGGGGGCAGATTCTATATGGGCAGAAGTTATAGTCTGAATTGAATCTATGATAAGTATGTCAGGTTCTAATTCCCCTGCCTGCAATAGTATGTTCGCCAGACTTGTATCTGCCATTATATAGCAATCCGATAGGCTTTTGCCTAGCCTGTCCGCTCTCATTTTTATCTGTTCCTCGCTTTCTTCTCCGGAAATATATAATATTTTTGCGTTCAGCGAAAGGGCAAGTTGTAACATAAGCGTAGATTTGCCTATCCCGGGTTCGCCTCCTATCAAAACCATAGAACCATCTACAATTCCTCCTCCTAGCACCCTGTTGAACTCCATGTCATGCGTAGCACGCCTCAGTGTTGTTCCGGTTTCTATCTGTGCTAACTTCCTGGGACGTGGTTTTTCTTTTTTTGTACCCTTTTTCCAAAGTTTTTTTGCCTCTTGTTTTACGGTTTCCTTTATTATAATTTCTTCCTGTATTGTATTCCATTCCTGACAGGCAGTACACTGACCAGCCCATTTTGAAAAGGTCGAACCGCAAGAGGTACAGGCAAATATTTTCTGAACTTTTGGCATTATTGACTAATAGGTATTTTGTGTTTTTAATTATTGTAATTTTTTTGTGTATTGTTATGTTCAAAAATACACAAATTCCATACAAAATACACAAATTAATGATAAAATTTGTTATTTTTCATTGTTGAAATAAATTTTATAATACTTCATCTCCCTTTCATCATCATAGCCTCTTTCCAGAAAACCATCCGCCTGTGCCTGTGATGAAAGTATTTTTATTTCCATTTGTGTGTCCAGTTGTATATTGTTTTTGAAACCGCGTTTGGCCTTTTTTACAACGGGTTTTGAGATAAAGAATCCTTCGTCGGCCGTGTCTTCAATGCCAAGTTTTTCCTGGAAATCCTGTTTGAGTGCTTCAAACGAATCCATTTTTTCATGATTATCTTCGAAAATCACTTCCTTGAATTCCTTCTCCTCAAACTCCTTATAGTGCTCAAAATAATCTTTCGACCTGTTCAGAAAATCAACCCTTTCATGTTTGTCCTCTTCCTTGAAGGCCGATTTGCCAAATTCCTTACACAAATCCATATACGCTTTGGTCTGAAATCGTTCGTCCTGAACCTGAGTAATAGTCAGGAATTCATCTTTCCAGTATTTTGCATCAGCACTTTTAAGGTCTATAGAAACTACTCTGTAACCTGTTTCCTTTTCGCGGTTGAACACCAGGCAGCCTTTATCAAGTTTGGAAATATCCGTCCCTTCCTCAAAATCAAGTGTCCACTCTTCTTCTTCATCCAATTTCAGTTTGAGATAAGTATCTTTGTTCTCGGCTTTAAAAATACCAATAGCGTCTACCATCTCATCATCGACCACACAATCTCTGAAATAGGCAACATAAAGTTCACCTCCTTTTATTTTTACATGATTGGATTTTTCGTATAAATGTTTGAGGATATTTACAGATTGATCATAGAAATTATGCTCTGCATCTTCAAAAATAGAGGAACAATAATTATAAATTTCATTCATGCTTAAATCAACCTCATGATTAAACTCATATAAATCCTCCAATTTAAAACTCCCGATAAAATAGGACATCAGTACTTCAAGCAAATCGTCCGTCAGATTGAATAACTTTTTGGCAATTCCTATCCCCTCATCCATGGATTTGTTGCCTACTCGGTGTAATACGAGCTTCTCCATGCTGATTTCGTCAATATGTATGTTTTGTTCCATTTTTCTATTTATAATATTTAAAAGTCAATGCTTGGCAAATATAAGAATTACTTGCCATCTTTTCTGTAATAATACAGATAGGGATAACTATCATCAATATTAGGCATTCGTTTTTTTTCAGATTCTGTCAGCTGATGATAGGCTGCTTTTACGTACCACTGAGGACTGTGATAATGAAGTTTTTTCATCCCTACCGGGGTAAGGCCATTCAATTGATGTCTCTTTATTCGCTTTGCTTCTTTTCTTTCAGAAGAGACTATATGTGGATATTTTTTTAATGAGCCCGTAAAAACAACACGTTCCTGAACATTTTTGTACAACTTGAAATTCCCATTTTCTTGATTGTCGTACCAATTTCTCTGACCAATAAACTGATATTTAAACCCTGGGGCCCACATTAATGGAACAGGGTCCTGGAAAAATTCAAAACGATGAACTCTGTTGGGTAATAGCTCCTTTACTTTATTGACAAATGCTTGATTGCCAATGGTTCTTGGTCCGGCAAATCCATATATGTTCTCAACGTCATAACCGGAGGATTTAAGATAGGTGCCTGAAATAATAGATAAGGCAGCTCCAAGGCTGTGCCCTCCGAGCCATATTTTTTTCTTTTTTGCATTGAATTCTTTTAAGGTGGAAATCAACTCGTCTCTTATTAGGTCAAAGCTTTGCCAAAAGCCAGTATGCAATTTAGTGCCTACCAATGCACCTCCGGCATTAACCTGTGAAATTTTTATGTCAGTGCCTATCCATTCTGCCCATTCGCTTTCGCCAACATCATCCGTTCCCCTGAAGAGAATGAAAATTAGTTTGGGAGTTGAAATTATCATCAGTTCAGGGTCAAGACTCGATTGATATTTAATACCTAAAAACCTGAAATGACCTGAATGACTTTTTTGGATATATCTGAACCTGATAAGTTCAGAAGTGTCGATGTCGTTTTTTAAAGAGTCGCCATGAGGGAGGAAATAATGTCTGAACCTTGCAGCATAGGCTTCCTCGAAATTTTGGTCATCTATAGAGTTATTCTTTTTGATCCAAGTGCTTGAAGGTATGAAATTAAGAGGTTCTGATTCGTTTTCAAGATACTTAATCTGATATTCAAGATGATCCAGATACATCATCCCGGTGAATTTCGCCAATAGAAAAACATTGATATTGTTAACTCCTGAAGCGGTATCATTAAAGTGTTTTATACAGTTATATTCACAAGAAGGTGGAGATAAATCATCCCAGTGATTACAGGGTTGTTGCTGTGCATTTAATGCACTCAATAAAAATAAAATTAAGGTAGAAGAACAAAAAAAATTAATCCACATCGTAAATCAGGTTATATCTATTACTATTTTACCAAACTGCTTGCCCTGATTCATATGTTCAAAGGCTTCAGTGCCTTTTTCAAGACTCCAGATGCTATCAACTACAGGAATCAGTTTATGTTGATTAACAAAGCGGACCATACTCCTGAATTCTTCATTATTCCCCATTGTAGACCCGAATATAGAGAGCTGTTTCCAGAACATTTTTTGAGGATTTACTCTGAAACTCCCTCTTGTTCCGCCATAGAAAACAATTCTGCCTCCCATATTTGCCAAATCAAGAAAGTATTTGAATCCTTCGCCCCCTGCACTGTCAATAATCAGATCAAAACCACCGCCGGCAGACTTTTTCAGGGATTTGTGCCAGTTTTCTTCTTTGTAATTCACACCACCTTTAGCTCCCAGTGCAATAGCTTTTTCAATCTTCTGTTCTGAAGAAGAGGTCACAAATACCTCGGCACCTTGGGCAATTGCAATCTGACAGGCAAAAAGGGCCACGCCACCTCCTACACCGGAAATTAGTACCCTGTCAGATGCTTTTATTTCAGCTCTCGATACCAGCGAACGATAAGCCGTTAAGCCAGCAAGGGGCATCGCAGCGGCCTCTTGCCAGGTTAAGTGTTCGGGTTTGTCGGCAACCTGTTCCACATCCACAGCTATGTATTCCGCAAAACAACCATTGTCGGGCATGCCCAATATGCGATAATCTTTGGGTTGTACTAAGGAATTACTCTCCCAACCTATGCCCGGATTCATAATAACTGCCTTCCCAAGCCAGCTTTTGTCTACTCCTTCAGCAACTTCAACTACCTCGCCGCAAGCATCGGAACCAAGAATGACAGGAACTTTTACGCCGGGATACAAACCCTGTGTGATGTAAACATCTCGGTGATTAAGTGCGGCGGAATGAATTCTTACAAGCACTTGATTGTTAAGTATTTCAGGTTTTGAGACTTCCTTGAAAGTAACATTCTTGCCCGGTTCAGTAAGTACTAATGCTTTCATTTTTATAGTTTTTATACAGTAATATGTGGAAAGGAAAGACCTGATGGCAGAAAATAATAATTTGTTAATCCTTTCGTTCTCCCGGAAGATTATTTTCTATTAAAAAATATCCTTAAAAGGAAGTGGCAAAGGTAAACACTTTTTGAGGAATTTCTTTATAAGGACAACAATTTATAAGCACAATTCTGATTGTGAGAAATAAGCGTGCAGCAGAACATATGCCGACTTTTAAAAATAAAGGACTGTGTCCGGAATATAAAATCTTGAAAGCAGGAAAATCTTTTTAACTATAAGAGCCTGAACGTTTCACAATTATAGGGAATTCTTTGTATACCTCAAAAGGCTTTCCTGAACGAAGTCTCTGTTTAAGGGGCTTGAATAAATCCCGTACTCTTTTGGACTTGATGCGTTTATATGACTTTTTGAGAACAATGGCAAAATGAGGGTCCATGGTTTCGACCTTCCCGTTCACCCAATAATCTCCCCTTTTCATATACATGATCTCACCTAGTTTGTAAGGCTTCCCCTTGAACTGTTCTGTGCCTTTCCATTTAAGGATTTTGCCGATACATATAACATAATCCAGATCCACATTATAGTCATTCGGAATATCAGAATCACCGGATTTTTTCTTGAAGGGATAATCTGCGAGTATTGTCAGTGGCTGAATAATCATATAAGGTTTGCCTAAAGAATACTTATAATCCTTTTTTAACTGATCTTCAATTTCTTTTTTTGTGTATCGTTTGATATAGCGGTGGTCTTCCTTGGAGTTTTTAGTGATATCGATGCGGGCCTTACGCTTTTCGTGTTTATATTTAAGAACCGGTTCAGGTTTTGAACTTCCACTCAAAGCGTCAAACAGGCCGCCTTCTTTACTCTTGGATTTGCCTTTGGGGTCCTCTTCAAAAAAGGAAGAAAGCATGTCCTCCTCTTCTTCCTCATCCTCATCAAGAAATGATGAAAGATCCTCTTCGTCGTCGTCCTCGTCTTCTTCAAGAAAAGCGGCCAGGTCATCCTCGTCGTCGTCCTCATCTTCTTCAAGAAAAGCGGCCAGGTCATCCTCGTCGTCCCCTTCTTCTGATAAAAAGGAGGAGAGTTCGTCATCGTCATCATGTTCGTCAATCATAGCACTAAGTTAAGATATTCAGAAAATATCCTTATTTGTAAAAGGATTTAAATGCATTACAATATACATTATATTAGGATAATAAAAAAACAATGCACCTATTATTCATCTAAACAACAAATGCTTCCTTGGATTTTCGAAGAAAAGGAATAGATATCCCTGATTACTGATGAATAAATTCACGATACAAAATGTAGGATGTACCTGTGCCAGGAAAGTATTAAGAATTGTGTAGGCAGACCAGATTATTTTTTTCGCCATTTAAGCCACCAGGGAAGGTTATTCTTGTGCACCTGAAAGTAGGGGACATTTACTGCTCCAAAGCCCTTGTAAAACCTTGCAATGCCTTCGACGGAGGACCCTTCAAAATCAATAAATTTTCTTTTTTCCGCCTCTCTCATTACTGTCGCATCAAGCAAATAAGGCATTGCACCTGTTTTTTTGCCTACCTCAGTTGTAACATTAAGTAAATTAATCATATCAGAGCCGTTAAGCATGAAAAAGATAGCAGCACAGAGTTCTTTTGCAGGATTATGCGCCGACAAAATTACTCCTTTGCCACGGTGAAGACAGTTGTATATAATGCGGTGTGCTGTATGATACAAGGCTTCAGGATGTTTTATACCTTTTAGTATTTGCGCTTTTTTAACCTCCGAAACAAAGGTTTCCGGTTTGAGATTGCTGTTTAGAAATAAATTGTAATTGCCGGCCTTATTTATATTTCTTTTAATGTTTTTTGAGTAGCCATCATTCAATTCCTGATAGGGTTTGTTCAGGTCGAGAATGTAATTTACTTTAGATGTCAGCTGTAATCCATCTAAGCCAAGCACTTTTTTATTGCCGTCATTAAAAGCAATTTCCCAATATCTGAACTCTTGAGGGATATTGTCAATAAACTGCCTTAGACGCTCTTTGTTGCATACGTTAACAGAAAAAAGACCCAGTTGTTGACATAAAAGAGGCTGAAATAACTGTTTTACTCCAAACAGTTTTTCGTTCCATACCAGTGGAAAAACGGATTGATAATCTCCTTCCACCATCCCCATCCACTCTCCTGCAACGTTGTCAAGATACCAGGTGTAGCCATAAATTTTACTGTTAGTGGCATAATGCACACAACCGTTCCATTTAGAGTCTTCAATTTCTTTTCTTTGTAATAATTTGATTTCCATCCTTAGCTTTGCTCTGATGTTTGAAGGAGAATGTAGTTGAAAAAAGGACTGCCATTAATTTTTAAGATCTTCCTTTGACATGTTGACAAGCCACCGGTCGTCTGTTTTTACAAGAGAAAATGTTTCTGTTTCAAATTCCCGGTTTTCATCACAACAAATAGTACAACTTGCCTTATCGTCAATTACCTCACACTTAGCCTTTTTCATTCCCTTTAGTGTTTCATCAATCTGTTCACTTTTTTTTGTTTTCATATCTTCAGGAAGTGCGTCACTAAGCGTCTGCAATATATTGAGCACCAATTTAGTCTCCTCGGTTGATACCAGTTTTGCCCTGTCTATATCTTGTACAAGAAGAGCCCTGCAAAAAATAAGACATACATTCTGTGGGTTTTTGTAGTTTATTTTAGTGAACTTACCACCACAACTGTTGAAAAACAGGCAGAAAGCAGTTGCTATAACCGCAAAAAAGATAAAATCAGACTTTTTTAAATCAGGAAGCATCACAATATTCTTTTAGCCTTAACAAATGACTTTACCCAATAATCAATAGACATAGAAGTCTGCATTACCCCCCGGCTTGAAGAAGCATGTATGAATTTAATTGCTTGGGTGTCTGTAATATCAGAAATAATTCCCACATGATTGATTCTGTTGGCTGTAGCTGTAGCAAAAAACACCAAATCGCCGGGTTTTAAATCAGTCACATCGTGGCCGGCTAAAGACTGATCGCGGGAAACTCTCGGGAGATTGACGCCAACAGATTTGAAACATACCTGTGTGAAACCCGAACAATCCATTCCGCTAACGGTAACACCCCCCGTACGATAGGGGACCCCATATAAAGATTGTGCCTTTTTAATCAAAGCATCAACCTTCGTTTTTCTGCTGTTGATAGCACTGCCATTATTGGTGAACTTGTTTAGATTGTCAACAACAGAGGAATCTTCTGTAGCGTTTTTTTTGGATAATTCTTTCAGGAATAAGGTGAATTCATCATTGTATCTCCGAAGATCCACAACGGCAGTAGTCCTATTGCCCTTGTTGTCATAAATAAATTGTACACCACGAATGCCTCGCATAATTTAAAAAGATGATTTAATTTGAAAAAAGATTTTAACCTTCAAAAACAACTTAAAGGCTAACCAAATATTATTTTAATAAATTTTAAATAAAAGTAGTGCTTTTTAAAGAATAAAAAAATTTTAGCCCTTTGTTCCTTCAGAACTGCTATTTTTTTTCTATTTTTCTGTGTAAACAAAGAACAAGACCACAGAAAATTTTACCTTGAGATAGTTTTATATTCTAATATGTGAAAGTACGCATAAAAAGAATCTTAATTTCTTTTTCACTTTTACTTCTAAATGCTAACCAAAAACTAAAAATATTCTATGCTGTATTCAATGACCGGCTTTGGCAGATCCGAAAAAAACACAGAATCTCAACAAATCGTGGTGGAAATAAAATCTGTCAACAGTAAGAGTTTTGATATGAGATCAAGAATTTCTTCGCAGTTTCATAATAAGGAAATAGAATTTAGAAAACTTTTGAAAAATTCGCTCTTGCGTGGGAAAATTGACCTGACGGTTACCGTGGAAAATACACAGGATAATGAAAATACAATCAATGCTAAGGTATTTAATAATTACTTTAACAGCCTGACGGCACTCGCTAAGGAAAATAATTTTGAACCTGCAGATATGCTCAGTACGATAGTTCGCTTGCCGGGGGTTGTTTCACAAAATAATGATACTATTATACCGGAACAGTGGGAGGCAGTTCTTGAAGCAACAAAGGAAGCGCTCGAAGCGCTGATAGGTTTTCGCAGTGAAGAAGGGGCGGCTACCTCTAAAGACATAGAAGAACATATTGCGAATATTGAAAAACTTTTATTTGCTGTTGATCCGGAAGAACAAGGGCGCATAGATAAAATAAAAAGCCGGCTGCTTTCAAGCCTTGAACAATTAAAAATGAAAGGCAAGGTCGACGAAAACCGCCTGGAACAGGAAATGGTCTATTACCTTGATAAATTTGACCTTAACGAAGAAAAAGTGAGGCTGAAACAACACTGCCTTTACTTTATTGAAGAGCTGGGAAAAGATGTTAAAGCGAAAGGTAAAAAACTGAATTTTATCCTTCAGGAAATGGGTAGGGAAATTAATACTATGGGCTCTAAAGCCAATTCCGCTGATATTCAGAAGATAGTCATTCAAATGAAAAATGAGGCAGATAAAATAAAAGAACAACTGGCAAATGTTTTATAGAGCATGGTTTACAGAACTTTAGACGGTACTCAATGTAATGGTCTTTCTGCTTTCTGACTTTTACAAAATAAATATTTATGAATAAGGAGTTTGCTCTTTGGCGCAGTAAAATACATGAGATAATTTTTGGCGCAGATACACAAAGCGGAAAAATATTTGATGTTACTTTATTGATACTGATTATCCTCAGTATTGTCCTTGTTATGCTTGAAAGTGTGGCAGGTATCAATGATATTTACGGCGATTGGTTTCATATTGCAGAGTGGGTCATTACCGTATTTTTTACCATAGAATACTGTTTGAGAATTGTTTGTGTTTTAAAGCCTCAAAAGTATATTTTTAGTTTTTATGGAATTGTAGATCTCGTGTCTATTCTTCCTACTTACATCGAGTTGTTTTTGGGAGGAGGTAATTATCTTTCCATCGTCAGGGCAATGCGCCTTTTAAGGGTCTTTAGAATTTTTAAACTCGCTAAATTCTTAAAGGAAAGCAACCGCTTGATTGAAGCCCTGAAAGCAAGTCAGGCAAAAATTACGGTTTTTGTGTTTTTTGTAATGATGATGGTCATCGTTATTGGTTCTCTGATGTATCTGATAGAGGGTGGTCCTAATTCCGATTTTACCAGTATTCCCCGTAGTATTTATTGGGCTGTTGTAACGCTTACTACTGTGGGCTATGGAGATATTGCGCCTGTTACCGCTTTAGGGCAGTTTGTAGCGGCAATAGTAATGCTTATGGGATATGCTGTAATAGCTGTTCCTACCGGTATAGTATCTGCTGAAATAGTTAATGCTGATAAAAAGGATGAGGATAATTTTTCTGCAAAATCCTGCAAGTCCTGTCTCAGTAATGCTCATGATAACGATGCTCAGTTTTGTAAATTTTGTGGGGAGGAATTGTGATAAACTTTTTTAGGGTTTATAATTTTTTTATTAATTATGTCATCTCAAAATTTTAGAATCCTTTGTCTTTAATCTCCTGGAACAGCAAGGACTCTTCTACCTTTAATCACTTCAAATTTTTATTTATTTAAAAAAAAATGTAATTTTATACCAACCAAACAGTATATCAGCAATGAATAAAAAATGCAATACCATCAAAATAAAGAAACAGGGCTTCTGTCGCTGCCTGATCGTGTTGTAGAATAATAATATCTGTAAAAATATTCCTAAAACCCGGTCAGCATTTGTTTGACCGGGTTTTTTATGTTACAAACAAAAATACGAATCATGAAAGTTTTAAAATTTGGAGGAACCTCGGTAGGTTCGGCACAACGTATCAAAAATCTGGCTTCGCTGATTGGTGACGGGGAACAAAAAATAGTGGTGCTTTCTGCTATGTCAGGAACTACAAACAGCCTGGTGGAAATTGTAAGTTGTCTGTACGGTAAACAAACTGGTAAAGCCGGTCAACTCATTGAAGAACTCGAAGAAAAGTATAAGAAAGTGGTAGAAGAACTCTTTGTCCTGCCAGATTTTAAACAAATCGGCCTTGAGATTATTAAAGAACATTTTGGCACAATCTGGAATGTCGCTACGTCTGAATTCTCCGCCAATCAGGAAAAAACTGTGCTCGCACAGGGAGAATTGATGTCCTCGGCCTTCCTGCACCACTACCTTCAGGAACAAAATATTCCTTCTGTACTACTCCCTGCACTAAGTTTTATGCGGATCGATAAAGATGGGGAACCCGACGACTTTTATATCAAGGAAAATCTGTTGAGACAAACAGAAAGCTGTTCTGAAATGCCTCTTTTTATTACTCAAGGTTTTATTTGTCGTACATCAAAGGGCGAAATCAGTAATTTAGGCCGTGGTGGCAGCGACTACTCTGCCTCGATAATTGCCGTGGCGGCAGAGGCAGGTGAAATTCAGATATGGACAGATATTGATGGCATGCATAATAACGACCCGCGATATGTTGATAATACGCAGGCTATTGCTTATTTGTCCTTTGATGAGGCGGCTGAATTGGCTTATTTTGGTGCTAAGATCCTCCACCCGCTCAGTATACGCCCGGCAAAACTGGCCGATATTCCCGTCAGACTGAAAAATACAATGACCCCCGATGCAGAAGGTACCCTCATCAGTCGCCGCAAGGACGGCAAAGGAATTAAAGCTATTGCAGCCAAAGATGAAATCACCGTAGTCAAAATAAAAAGCGACCGCATGTTGATGGCCTATGGCTTTATGCGCAAGGTCTTCGAAGTGTTCGAAACCTACGAAACACCCATCGATATGGTCGCAACCTCAGAGGTAGCGGTATCTATTTCTCTCGACAACACAAGTCATATCGATGAGATTGTCCGCGATCTGAATCAATACGGAATGGTAGAAGTAGACTGTCACCTGAGTATCATCTGTATAGTAGGGGATTTTATTTCCGGGCGCGGTGGAATTGCTGCTCAGATCTTTCAGTCGCTCAGCAATATCCCGATTCGTATGATCTCTTACGGAGGCTCTGATCACAATGTCTCGGTTTTGGTCAAACAGGACGACAAGAAAGCTGCCCTGATGGCTTTGAATGGACTGTTTACCGATGTTCAGGTAAATTTGTAAGCTATGAATTATGATTTTTATAATTATGAATTATGAATGCTGAATTATGAAAATTCTGATAAATCAAAGACTTTTGCGCTGGGTTTACTATTTTCTACTCCTGTTTTCGTCATACAATTACTATATTTGACTAACTGCTTGTTGCTGAAATTTGGGCGTCCGGGCGCTACGTTACGCAGCTCGCTGTTCGCTCGGCCCACAGCAGCTGAACTACAGCTGCTGTGGTCTGCGCCCTGTGGCCGCACTACTTCACATCGCTGACGCAGATTTCAGGATGGATTGATTTTTAGATGTGGATAGATGGAATTATTTGATTATTTGATTGTTTGATTGATTGATTGATATGTTTTTATATATTTATAATATTCTATATTTCTCTGAACCAAAACATCAATAAATAAATGAAAACCATATTAACTCTTTTGACTGCCACTGTCTTGTTGACAGGCTGTTTTTCTGAACAGTCAGATGATGCCCTTCTCGAACAGGACAGAAAGAACCTTGAAAAAAGTCTGGATGGTTATAAGGTCTTGTTTTACAAATTCGGTAAAATTTGTCTGAGGTCCTCTGTTGTTCAGGATAGTTCCGCAGAATTTCAGGAGTTTCAGGCTAAGTTCAGAGCTGTTTCTGAACTAATAATGAAATCAGCTTCTCAGAATGAGAAATCGATGTCGGTGATGGATTACATAAAACTGTACAGAGATTACAAAAGTATGAAAAGTTTTATTGTGAGAACAGACGAGGATCAGTACCCTGTATGAATTGATGTGTTCCTGTATTTTAATACTCCTGATGAAAAGAGATTGCCTTTTAAGCAGGGAGAATACAAAGATTTTATTCAAAATATGGAACATGCTGCTTTGAGTGCAATGATGGCCTCTACAAGAGGTTTGGGTATAGAAGTCTCTCTCTATGAGTGTTTCAAAACTAATACGGATCTGCTGCCCGATTCAGAGATAAAGATGTTGTTGAAGTTGCTGCGTGGATTTATCTTCGGTCATCAGGGCTTTTATTACCTTTCAGAACATGAACTAACAGAAAATTTAGCATGGCTTGATAAGCATGAGGATTTGCCTTTTTTTATGTCGCGATCCTTGTTTGAAGGACAGGATTATAACGAGAAACAGATTCATACAGCCGTACATGCTGTTCACTTGTTGTTCAGAGGTGTTGACCGCATGATGATGGAAAGGGAAATTGACAGGGAAAGAGCCTTTGAAGATTTTGAAATGTTTTTGGCGGATGCACATGAACTCGGGCTGGAAAATGAGTTGGTATGGGCTATAGAAGTCATGATAGCAGTGCAAAACGAAGAAGCTGAAAAGGCAGTTGCTGCACTGAAAAAGCTCAGAACATCAAACCTCCTTTCTGAGAATGAAAAAAATACAATAGACGAATCAATCAGCTATCTGGAAAGCCGTGAAAAAGGTCAGAATTTAAATGCTGTTTACGATAAATATTTTATTTCAAAAATAGCTGTTCAATACGTTTTTGCTATACTTTCAGAAATGGATTGGCAGAAAATAATGGAAGATAATGAACTCCCTTATTCCAATCAGATATATCAGTCTTTTTTGAAGTTTCAACTATTTTCAGAAGAAATGGAAAAGTACATCAGTGTGGACGGATTGAAAGATTAAGGTGAAAAAATGTGGTCTGGGGCTAACGAATGGCTTGAAGGTGAAAAGAGCGCTGAATAAAAATACAAATATGCCGAATGTGTTGATATACAAATAGATATGTTCGGTGTGAATTGATGCTTTTTTGAATTGTTCTGCTTTGGGTTTAGAACATATGATTTTATTAATCCTGTGCCCGCCAAATAATTGTTGAATCATAATTCCAAATTCATAAATATTTCTTACTTTTCTGTTTCATTTAGCAAAAAGCAAAGAAACCATTGTATAAACACTCCTATGGAAAATCAATTTAACCTTAACAATCAAATCGCAAAGACCCTCGAAAGAGAGCAGCTGAAAGAAGTATGGATGGATTTCATGCAGCAGCTATCCGGAGATATATGGACGGATTATAATGCACATGATCCGGGTATCACGATCATGGAACAGCTTTGCGATATCATGTCAAAGGTGAATAAGAGGGCTACGACACCCATTCAGAACCTCCTGAATTCACAGTCCCGCAAAAAAAGGGAGGACATCAATAATGCCTTCTATGATGCTGTCGAAATTCTTCCGACAAACCCGGTAACAAAAGAGGATTACCGCATATTGATAATTGATCGTGTTCAGTATGTTAAAAATGCATGGGTAGAACCTGTAAAAGACAATATGCAGGGAATAGAAGGCTTGTACAGAATTATGTTGCAGGTGGACGAGGTAGCAAGAACAGAAGATGGGATTAAGCGTATAAAAGAAGAGGTTTTTTCTCTCTTTAATCAACACAGGAATTTATGTGAAGACCTTGAATCTATTCAGGTGCTTGACGTCGACAAGATAGAAGTTTTTGCAGATATTGACATCAGTACTGAAGTGGTTGCCGAAGAATTGCTTGCCGAAATACTTTTCAAACTGGAGGAACACCTTAATCCTTCTGTTCAGTTTCATACACTCGAAGACCTGGTAAACAAAGGGTATTCTGTAGATGAAGCCTTTGACGGACCAGCACCTGTATACGGAATAATATTAAAATCTGACCTGCGGGGGATGACTCAGGAGGTCTATGTTTCTAAGTTGATAGAAATTGTGCAGGGAGTTGAAGGGGTACGAAGGATTACCTATTTTCGTGTTGATATAAATAGCATCCCTGTCGACAGTGATGTAATTCCAATCAGACAGAATACCTATCCTGTTCTTGATATGGATACGATAGATGAACGATATGTTGATAGTGCAAACTATCCTATGCAATTTTTCAGAGGGGCTTTGAACTACGAACTCGATTTGAATTCAGCCAATCAGTTATTGTATTCTCTGTACGCACAGTACAAGAAAGGCTATCAGATGAAAATGCTTTATCATGAGAAAGACTTTCCTTCTACAATAACCCTCAAAGAGGTTGAACAATACAACTCTCTGCAGAATGCATTGCCGATTACCTACGGAGTGAACGAGTTGGGTTTGCCCGACTATGTTCAATCTACCCGTGAACGACATGCAATGGTAAAGCAATTAAGGGGCTATCTCTTGTTTTTTGAACAAACGCTTTGTAATTATTTGTCACAATTGGCAAACGTCCGTAAATTGTTTTCTATTGACAAGGATATTGATAAAACATATTATAGCAGAGTTCCTGAAGACCTTCCCGGTATTCTTGACCTTATGACGAGTACCACTATAGAAAGGTTTAATGAAAAGGTAGCAGAAGTTACTATGGAATTTGACCCTTTTATTGATCGAAGAAACCGTTTTCTGGATCACTTGCTTAGTCGGTTCGGAGAAAAGTTTAGTACGGACTTTTTACTGAAAGTGTCAAGTTATGTAGGTGTCGGACAGGATGACGAGGATACAAATCCCGAAATTGAATTAATCAATGCTAAAATTGACTTTCTTCAGAATTATGTGGACATCAGTAAAAACAGAGGAAAAGGATTTGATTACCTTGGGAAAACCCTTGATCCATGGAATGTTTCCGGTTTGGAAAAAAGGGCTTCGCTTTTGCTGAATATCAAACAGGCAGGAAACGAATCTTTACTCAATACTTTTGATGGGAAACACGATGATGATGATGATTTTGATGCACTGAATTCTTACCTTGAGTTTATTCCCAAAGACACTAAAGAAGGATTTATTAATCTGGATTCACTCTATGAAATTCAAAGCACCTTTGACCTTGACGAGGATGAACTGGATGATGACCTGAAGGACGAACTGGAAAGGTTGCGTGAATCCCTGAAAGATGATGATGAGGATGGAGAAGACAAGGATGGAGATGAGGAGGAGGTGAACGATGAAGATAATCCCGATGATGATCAGAATGATATTCCCGAGGAAACAATTGACTATACCAAAAAATTTGTTTTTCGTGCAAACTCGAGAAATGAATTAATCAAAAACCTGATGGCTTATGGTATTCTGAGTCACAATTATATTGTTTTGCCTACGCAGGGCAAAAAGAGCTTCAGTATATACTACAAAGGTTTGCGAAAGTTGGGTGTGTTTAAAATTCGTGAAGTCTCTACAAGACTCGCTACAAGGGTTGAAATTGAAAAGCTAATTAAATACCTGCATAAACTGAATAGCTATTCTGAGGGCATGCATGTTGTTGAACATATTTTGTTAAGACCTCAGGCGCAGGATCAATATGGATTTGTCCTTACCGATGATCAGGATTCTATTATTCTTGAAAGCTTTGAATTCGGGGATATCGATAAACAACGGTCCTTTAGTGATGAACTTACTTCAATAGGTATTCACCGTGACAACTTCAGTCTCAGAAAAGATGATGATGGTAAATTTATAATTGCATTGTCAAATAATTATGATGTTTATGTCGCCAAACACCCTGATAGCTTTAGTGGTGAAGATGAAGCTAATGACAAAATTCTTGACATCATTGATTATATTCGAAGCTTCAAAAAAAGTGACGTTCCAATCTATGATAATATTAAGTTTACTACTAAACAAAGAAAAGAATCTGAAGACAATCATGATTTCTATTCCTTGTCAATCAGTGTTGTTCTCCCTAAATGGCCCAGTAGATTTCAAAACTCAGATTTTAAAGATTTGTTGAGAAATATTATTATTCTCAATACACCTGTTTATGTTCATATTGATTTTGTATGGCTCGATACTGATAAAATGGTAGAATTTGAGGATTTGTACTTTGACTGGTTGAAAGAAAGGATTTCTCCTGACCCGCATCAACCGGAACTCGATGATAAAGCACAACAGGTTTTAGATTTTTTAATTAACGAAGACAGGTCAAGTAAATAATATCTCTTTGTTAAAGTCGTAATTCTTTTATAGATAAAGTTTTAAATAAATAATATGATTAGCGAGAAAACTCTTAATGTATTAAACAAACAAATAGCCCTGGAAGGAAATGCTTCCGCTGCTTATCTGGCTATGGCTTCATGGTGTGAAAGGCAGGCATTGAAAGGATGTGCTACCTTTTTTTATGATCAATCTGCTGAGGAAAGGATGCATATGATGAAAATCATACATTATATTAACGAAATGGATGGCTGTGCTATAATTCCTGAACAAGCAAAACCCAGAGGAGAATACGACTCAATTCAGGAGTTGTTCCAAATTGTTTACAAACAGGAAAAATCAGTTACTGCCGCTATTTATAACCTGCTTTCGATCAGTCAGGAAGAAAATGACCATTCTACAACGTTGTTCCTGCAGTGGTACGTTGCGGAACAAAGAGAAGAAGAATCACAGGTCAGGTCTATTCTCGATATGATAAAATTGATAGGATCTGGTGGACAAAGCTTGTTTTTTATTGATCAGGAAGTCGAAAAAATCAATCAGGAACGACTTAAGGAAGAGGCGTCTGGTGAAGAATATAATCAGGTATTGTAGAAAAAAGAAACGATTTGTTTATCTTTTTTTGTTTTAAAATTGTCTTTTTGGTTATTGTTTTATATATTTGTAGTCGATTTTTGACACATTTTGTGTTTTTTTTCGTAAAAACCAGATAACATACAGGAGAAGGAATAAAACTGTTTTTTATTAAATGACAACTAAATTTATGGTTGTTCCTGCTTGTCTTTGTCTCTTTTTATTCACCCGTAGATGTTCTTTTTATCATTGGTTTATTCCTTTGAATTAACTGATTTTTTCTATGGCAATTATCTAGAGAAATAATGAATACAAATAAATACTTAATAAATATCTTAAATAAATCAAGTTATGAGTCTTACAATTAAAGGAAAATTAGTAAAAAAATTAGAACCTGAAGGAGGAGTAAGCAAAGCGGGGAAAGATTGGAAAAAACAATCTTTTTTGGTTGATACAGGCGCCCAATATAATCCCGAAATATGTTTTCAGCTATTTGGAGAAGAAAAAATCCAAATGTTAAATGGTCTGAATGACGGGGATGAAATTGAAGTCTTTTTTAATCTTTCATCAAGAGAATATAATGGACGCTATTTTCACAATATCGATGCCTGGAAAATAGAAAAAGAATCTACTACCGGTGCGGTCGCTCCAGTCAACTCAGATACGTTGATTACTTCAGATGTCGAACCTCCTTCAGATAAAAGTGCTGATGATTTGCCATTTTAGATAAAAATGGTTTTTTCATTTGAAGAGAAAGCTACATTCAACAAAAAAAGCCCCGCAACGCGGGGCTTTTTTTGTTGAAACTATACACACCAACCGGTGAATCAGAAAATATAAAAAATAAACGAATGATTGAAAAAATTATATTGATCAGTACAGCATCAAACTATTAATTTGAGAAATGAATTTTCCTGATATCGGAATTTTACAGCCTATGATTACCAAGTCCCCTGATAAAAAAAATAATTTTTGAAACTTATTCGATAAACAACCGTAAAGACTATTACCGCATTACCTATATGTTTTCTCAATGGATTTGTTCTCAGTGTAAAAATTATTTTTTTACCTGCTGTTCCATAGGTTATTTACATATAACAAGGTTTATGAAAAAGGAACTTCTACTATTTATTCTGACAGGAATAAGTACTCTTTACTTCTGCGGTGATTCAAATGGTCAAACAATGCTGACAGATTCTGATAAGGGGCAGCAATTGGATCGCGACAAGGGTCCGAATTTAGTGAACTCTACCGTAATTCCCGATCAGAAAAACTACTCTCCACCTTTTAACTGTGCTTTATTAGGCCATAGCCAGCCTGCAGTGACAGATGACAATATATGTGAAGGGGGAAATGCTGTTGTAACGGCAACTCCAAATTTTGGTTTAACACTGAATTGGTTTGATGCACCTTCAGGAGGTAATCTATTGTTTACGGGTCCTGTATATTCTCACAGTCCCCTTAATTCAGTCATTTATTGGGTTGAAGAAACAAATGGTTTATGCAGAAGCGCCCGGGCTCAGGTGAAAATACACGTAAAAAAAATATTGACTGCTCCGTTTCCTATTGATGACCTCACCTGTAGCAACAACTCATTAACTCTTGGTACAAATTCCTCTTCGGGGGCCCCTTCACCTGTTTTTAAATGGTATGATACCTACACAAACGGGAACTTATTGCACACTGGCAGTAGTTATATTGTTCCAGCGGCCAATCAAAACTATTGGGTAGAAGAAGCAAATAGTATCTCTGCAGGTGTCCCTATGGATAATGGACCGGATGTCGGTTCTTATTCAGGAATGTCAAGAGGATATGTTTTTACTTCTCCTGCCAATTTTACCCTCACAGGCCTCAGGGTACCTACTGATCAATCTACACATCATCAGTCTGTTGAAGTAATCAAGTTTAGTAGTGGTCTCCCTCCTTCTTTTCCTTCTGTATCCAATAGTTTTACCTCTTTGTTTCGTGTAACAAATGTTTCCGGGGCAGGCATAATTTCTTGTAATGTCAATATAAATTACGGCGATAAAATAGCAATTATCGGTTCAAGAGGCGCTAATTGTGTGAATTCATACAGCACCCCCAACTATCAGACAAAAATAGCAGGAATCCCTGTAACACTTCAACGGTGTGGTATGCAAGGAAATATTGCATCAAATAATGCAAATAATATCTGGAAAGAGACCAACAATCCTATCGGACGTATTGATATGTTTTATGATGCATCTTTTGGGTGTAGTAGTCCGAGAACTGAAGTAAAGGCTACTGTTTCAGAACCTACCTGTTCAGCTACAAATACTATTGTAACTGCTAACGGGAATTGTTCAAAAAATGAAGGTACTACCGATTGGACGTACTATTATGATAATTTAAATCCTGAAAATTTAATTTTTGCTATAGCACATGACCCCCTGCATTTGGGGAATAATAATTTTACAGCTTCTGTAGAAATTACAACTTCTTCCAATCCGGATAATCCATCAGATTTTGCAGATGGTATTTTCAGAAACGAAGATTTGTTAAATCAATATGCCTATTTTGCCATGGGACGTCATTGGAATATCAGCTATAGCGGGACCCTTACAGACCCAGTCGATATCAGGTTTTTTTATAATCAAAGCGAATTGTCAGCTATTGAAACTGCTGCTGACAATTGGAAAAATTCAAGTTATAACGGGGTGAATAATTTGTTGATAGGAGAGTTAGAATGGTTTAGTACTAACAATTCATATTACTTGCCTACAAGTGCTCTGCAGCCTGATTCTTTAACTAACTGTACCGTTTTTAGCCCATCCACTGTCAATAGCTCAACAACGGCTAATGGAGTTAATTTTGTTCAAATAAACGGTGTGTTGGATTTGTCCGGAGGGACAGCAGCAATAAGCGTTTTTCCCGGGCACCTTCTTGGGACTGATTTGTCTGAATTTACAGCTAAAAATATTAACAACAAAGAAGTACTGCTATCCTGGACAACAGAATCGGAGGAAAATCTTGAATATTTTGAAATACAAAGAGCGAAAGATGGCTATAACTTCGAAACAATTGCAAGACTTGATAAGAAGGGGCAGAATCTTAGTAGTTCTGATTACACATTTCTTGATAAAGAAATTATGAAAGGTGAAAATTATTACCGAATTAAAATGGTAGAAAAGGACAATAAATATAATTATTCAAAAACAAAAGTTATTGTGTTTTTTGATAGTCCGGAGATAGTTAAGATATTCCCAAATCCCTTTGATTCAGAAATCAACATAATATATGAATCTGATGTTTTGGAATCAGCTGAAATCACTTTGACTGATATTGCAGGGAAAAAAATATTTGAGACTATTTATGATTTGCACAAGGGGACAAACAGGATTAAAATCAGACTCGATGAGAAAATAGCTGAAGGGGCTTATATTTTAAACATAAAAAACAATTCTTATTGTTCATATAAAAAAATGGTTCATAAATAAACTAAAAAAGCAAAGACAAATAATTTATTTGTCTTTGCTTTTTGAAAAAAAATCAGGTGAATCGATTATTTAAATGATGCCCCTTCTTCCTGACCTAAAGCTACAATGTTGGAATCGCCTGTTTCAGGGTTTTCGAATACTACAGAAGATATACTTTCAGGAACATAGATGGTGTAGGAAACATCTTCGCTGCAGGTAGAACCCTGTAAAACCATCGGCTGTCTCGTTTTAGCCTCAATCCGTAAACCCTTGCCACCGTCGGGTGTAAGGAAAAGGCTATACCTGCCTTTTTTAATTAGTACATCGAGGAAAAATAAATTAGGTATCCCGAGTTTTACTTTTCCGGAAACCATAACCCTTGAGCCTTTCATGTGTTTGACTCTTACATCAGAAGTGTTCAGTTTGACATAGATTGATTTTGGTGGGTTGTCTCTGTCATTGTCGTCAACAGCAAGTACCTGGTTTAAGTTTTGAGTAACCTGCCCCTGACTGTAGCAGAATTGGAAGACTATTACAGACAACAGAATAGTCAATATAATATTCTTGGTTCTCATGATGTTAAAATTAATCAAATAGTTAACAGTATAATCACATATTCTGGGTTTGGGTGTTGAAAACTTAATAAATCAGCAAAAATTTAGATTGGGAATAATTGCAGAACACAAATATAATGAAATGTGCTTTAGTTTCCAAGTAAAATTAAATTTTTTAATAAACTATTTTGGTAAAATTATAAACGTGTATTACGTATAGAGTTTAAAATTATATATCATGAAACTCTTTGATTTTGGAAATTGAACAAAAGATGCAGGTTCAAAAAAATATATGTCCTTTTGGTTTGTCAATCAAAAGGGTAGGTGGTCTTCAGGAGTGTTGGTGACGGAACTCCTGGAAATACATTGAAATATGTTTAAGTATTTTGATATCTTGTGGAAAAGCTAAATTATGATGAAAAATATTAATGCTTTTGATGTCGGGATTCTGGGGAATATGGATGCCACCGAAATTGCAGGTTTAATTAAAGACGGGGAAATTACTTCCAAGGAAGCTGTAGCCTGTTCCGTAGAACGTGCATTAAAACTGGAACCTACTCTCAATGCAATTGTAACCGATTGTTTTGATACTGCGATGTCAGAAGCTGAAAAAGAAAGAGAAGGCGTTTTTTCTGGAGTGCCCACCTTTATTAAAGATTTGATTAATGTAAAGGGGATGCCCACCCTGCATGGCTCAAAGGGCGTTGGAAAAAAAATCCATAAAAAAAACGAGAAAATTACTGAGCAAATCTTGTCTACAGGCTGTCTTGTACTGGGGAAATCTACAACTTCTGAATTCGGCTTGTTGCCCTCTGCAGAAACTCTGTTGCAAGGCTCAACACTTAATCCCTTGAATCCGGAATATTCTACAGGAGGATCTTCGGGAGGTGCCGCTGCACTTGTCTCCTCTGGGGTTGTGCCTTTTGCCCATGCTGCCGACGGTGGGGGCTCGATTAGAATTCCCGCTTCCTGTTGTGGATTGATTGGCTTAAAACCCAGCAGAGGCCGTGATATTGAATCTCCTACGGGTATGCTTCCCATTGATATTGTTTGTCAGGGAATATTAAGCAGGACTGTCAGAGATACTGCTAACTATTTTTCAGCTATTGAAAAGTATCACAAGGCAACAAACCTGCCGCCTATAGGCCTTGTGAATAAATCTTCAAAAAAACGATTGCTGATCGCCATGTTTACTGATACCGCTTCTGGAATAGAAAGTCAGAGCAATGTAAAAGACAGCGTCATTTCCGCAGGGAAATTCTGTGAAAGCCTTGGGCACCGCGTAGAACATATTTCCTCTCCCTTTGATCAGGAAGTTAAAATTGATTTCCTTACCTACTGGAGCTTCCTGACTTATATGCTTCGCCGTTTTGGAAAATTTTCTTACGGTTTGAATTTCCAAAAAACGAAATTGGAGATATTTACTACACAAATGGCACGTGTGTATCCTAAAGTGATGTTCAATACCCCCGGAATAGTGAAACGATTGAAAAAATTCAGTATTTATTATGAAAGTTTATTCGATAAATATGACCTTTTATTGAATCCTGTTCTTTCTCACCCTGTACCCAAAATTGGTTATTTTTCTCCGGAAAACAATTTTTTTTCAACCATAGAAAAATTAAGTCAGTATGTTAACTTTACAACCATTCAGAATATCAGCGGTGCGCCTTCAATTGCTTTGCCTATGGGAAAATGTGACAATAAGCTGCCAATAGGTGTGCAGTTTTCAGCAGAAATAGGACAGGAGCAAAAATTACTGGAGCTGGCCTTTGAGATAGAAGAGAACAAGGGTTTTGTTGATTGGTTTGGTACGATTGTCTGATAGGAATACTTAAATCTATTTTTATGTTTCTGTTCTGGTTGACGATCTGTTTCATCCGGCCCTTGTGATTTTTAAATAAAACTGCTGAAATATAGATTGATAAAGCAGCAGTTTTACTTCCTGGCGCGTTGATTAAGAACAAATACTTTTTATTCAATAATAAATTATTTTAAGAATAATATTTTACTTCTTTATTGTTTGCCATAAAAAAGCTCAGAAAAGATTCAGTTTATGATATAAAATTTTACACAGTTATTATATATTTATAATTTCTAAAAATAGGTCAGAAGCATAAAACTTTGTAGTTTTGTGTGGGACTCTGTCTATCTTTTTATTACTCAGTATATCTTAAACAGCTTTTTAATGCTAAGATTATCTTTAGTGGCAACAATAGTATTTGTTTCTTTCTGTTGCCTCCACGCTCAAAAATACAGTAACGAATTTTTATCTATCGGCGTAGGCGCCCGTGCACAGGCAATGGGAGGTGCGCAGCTTGCACATGTAAGCGATGCTACTGCAGGCTTTTGGAATCCCGCCGGTTTGACAGGGGTAGAAACAGATTTACAGTTGGCAGCGATGCACAATGAGTGGTTTGCTAGCATTGGTCAATATGACTATATAGGATTTGTTGCCCCTATTGCTAATAAATCAAGGTACCTGGGTTTTACTTTTATACGGTTTGGTGTTGATAATATACCCAATACCCTGTCTCTCTATGGTAGTGACGGTCAGGTTAACTATGATAACGTAACTACTTTTAATGCGGCAGATTATGCATTTATGTTGCATTATGCTCAAAAAATAGAATCAATAGGTCTTTCTTTTGGTGTTACACCTAAGGTCGTTCACAGAAAAGTGGGTCCCTTTGCCACCTCATGGGGCTTCGGGATCGATATAGGTGCTCAGTACTCTTTGAATGATTTTAAGTTCGGATTAATGTTAAAAGATATCTCCACCACCTTCAATGCCTGGTCATTCAATTTTACTGATGAAGAAAAACAAACGCTTCAGATGACCAATAATGAGATTCCAATAAAATCTATGGAAATTACAAAACCTACAATTGGCCTGGGGGTTGCTTATGTCAAAGATTTTAAAATTGGTAAGCCCAAAGAAGGTAAAAAACAAAAATATATCGGCCTGACAGCTGAATTGGATTTCAATATGACTACAGATGGCCGTAGAAATACCTTAATCAGTGCCGACCCTATTAGTTTTGACCCCACACTTGGTTTGGAAGTCCATTATAATAATCTGGTGTTTCTCAGGGGAGGCATCAATAATATTCAACAATTCAAGGATATAAGTGATAATATGAAATGGGCTGTTCAGCCTAATTTCGGAGTGGGTTTCAGGATTTATAAATTTTACATCGACTATGCGTTGGGAGTGAATGCAGGAGGGGCAATCCTCGATAATACTCAGGGCGCAATACTATCACATATTGTTTCCGTAAAAATAGATATTAATTATCAGTTTTTGAAAAATGCTTTGAAAGATGAAGAATAAGCTCATTCGGACGTTGAATTTTTGATGGGAATCAGCCGCTGGTCAATTCTATTATTCAGGATTTAATAATATTTGTCATATGATAAAATCAATAATATTAAATACATTTTTTTTGTTTTTATTTGGTGTTGCTTCTGTTTACGGACAGGGACATAATGGTTTGTACGGCAATGAATGGATAGATTATACTCCTGGAAAGGAATACTATAAAATCAAAGTTTTTGAAGATGGTATGTATAGGGTAAGCCGTGCTGTTTTGCAACAGGCCGGGGCAAATACAAGCAGTATAAATCTGAATGGGATTCAGGTTTTTCATGAGGGAGTTGAGATTCCTGTTTTTATTGAAAGTACAGGCGGAGTACTGGATTATGTTCAGTTTTACGGAAAGAAAAACAGGGGCAGTTTTGATGTTAACATGTATAATGATCCTGAACATCATTTTAATGAAAGATTTAGCCTTTTTAATGATACCGCTTCCTATTTTCTGACTTGGGGGGCTACTGCATCAACAAAACATTTTACAGAACGCAGTGCCAATCTTTCGAACCTTCCTCCGGTGGAACAGTATTTTATGCACGAAAATACGGTAACCTATTCAAGTACATGGAATACAGGTAAAAAACACCAGATATCTACAGAGTTACTGACCAAATCAATTTTTGAATTTGGAGAAGGGTTCGGTAGTAATATTACGACTTCTTTGAACACTAATGTCCCCAGCGAACATCCTTTTTCGGGTGGACCAAATGCTACGGCAACAGTAAAAGTATATGCTACTTCAAGTGGAGTAAATAACTTGAATTTGAAAGCAGGGAATACTACTTATGGTACCTTTACGATTGCCGGTCAGAAAGTTGCAGCATATTCTGCAAGTTTTCCTGCCTCTGTAATACAACCGGGAGGTACATCCATCAATTCATCAGGCCCTAGCCACTACCTTGCTTATGTAGATCTTGAGTACCCCAGGACTTTTGATTTTGATGGCAGCTCCATTTTTCCTTTTAAAATGGCTGCTAACAACAACAGGAAGTATCTGAATCTTGAAAATGTTGACGCAACCAATTCCGGTCAAAACAAGTACTATCTATACGATCTGACCAATTCCGTTCGGATTAACGGATTGTATAGCGGAGTCAATTCTATGGTAGTAACTGACCTGACACCTTCCGCCTCGGAAAGAGAATTGGTACTTATAAATGAAGGCAACCCAAATAGCTACACGAATGTAGCTGGGGTTAATTCCGTAACATTCAAGAACTATTCATCCTCTTTGTATACATCTACTAATTATCTTATTATCACTCATTCCTCCCTGAGAAGTAACTCTAACGGAAACAATCCGATTTTTGATTACAGGGCATACCGACAATCATCTGCCGGAGGTGGTTATATAACTTCAGATGTAGATGTACAGGAACTTTACGATCAATTCTCTTACGGTATTAGTAATCACGCCTTGGCAATCAGGCATTTTGTGCATTTTGTTAATGCTAATTGGTCGAACCCCGAATATGTGTTCTTAATAGGGAAAGGGAGAGATTATCAAGCTATTCGTGGCGCTGTATCAAATATGCTTGTTCCTACTTTTGGATATCCAACATCCGATAATGTAATGTTAGGGTCCGTGAATAGTGACGAACCCTTAATTGCAGTAGGCAGACTTGCTGCTGAAAACGGGGATCAGGTGAGCCTTTATTTGCAAAAAATAATTGATACAGAAGCTCAAAGAACTGCTGCCCAAACTTTGATTGACCGGGGGTGGACTAAAAATATATTGCATCTTGGCGGTGGACAAAACAGTGGAGAACAAAATTTGATACGGAATCATCTTAATTCTATGAAATTGAAAATTGAAGCTCCTGGTTATGGTGGTTTTGTGGAATCATTTTTTAAAACCTCCAGTAGTCCTATTCAAGTGGTTCAGTCCTCCTATTTGGATTCACTGGTTAATTCAGGGGTGTCAATGATTACTTTTTTTGGCCATTCCTCGGCTAACAGTTTTGATTTCAACCTTGACCATCCTCAAAATTATAATAATTATCAAAAGTACCCTCTGATAATGGCTTTAGGGTGTTATGGAGGTACAATCTCCAACCCAACGCCTAAAATCAGTGAAGAGTTTATTTTTGAGCCTCAGGCCGGTGCGGGGGTGTTTCTTGCTTCTGTGGGGGCTTCCGCCTTATCTGCATTAAATAATTTTGCTCAGGAGTTTTATACCAGCGTTGGCGCTGCGTATTATAATGAAGGTGCTTCAAAATCTGTTAAGGAAGCAATACGTGTCCTCCAAAATGGTAATTATGGTACAACTATACAAATGGCTTGTAATTATATGGTTTATCACGGTGACCCTGCATATAGACTCTCGAATACAGAATTTCCGGATTATTATATTGATGAAACCTTAGTCAGCCATTCTCCGGAAGAAGTAACTATTCAGTTGGGGTCTTTTAATTTAGAACTCGATATTTATAACCTGGGGAAAGCTGTCGATTCTGTAATAAATATAAGGGTAGACCGTATTTTGCCCGGAAGTAATACTGCGGACTTTGAAACTTCGATACTGGTGAATGCTCCCTTTCATAGTAGTCATGTGATCATTCCTATTCAAATTGCTAACAGTACAGAATTGGGATTGAATAAATTTAATATTTACATTGATTCTGATTCTGCGGTTAACGAACAGCCTGCACCTCCGGCTGAACAAAACAACAGTGTATTAGAATATAATGTTGTAATAACGGCGAATAGTATTGTTCCTGTTTATCCATACGAATTTTCAATTGTGCCTGATGCTCCAATTACCCTTAAAGCATCAACAGGAAACGCATTCGCAATTCCTCAGACTTATATTTTTCAAATAGACACTACAGAATACTTTAATAGCCCACTGATCGACAGTGCCCGTATTACACAATCAGGAGGTTTGGTAGAATGGACTCCTTCTATAAGTTATATGGATTCAACAGTGTATTACTGGCGTGTAAGTATAGACCCTGCAAGCCCTTCCTCCTGGGGCACAAGTTCATTTATGTATAAGAACGGAAGTTATCCCGGTTGGAATCAATCTCATTATTTTCAATACCTGAAAGACAAACGGACTAATTTACTCATTGAAGAGCCTGACAGAAAGTTTAAATACATAACTTCGGTACAAACGGTGTCGGCCAAAACAGCTAAAACGCCTTCTGTATTACACCCTGAAAATGTAGCTTTGTATTTTAATGGCAGTAAGTTAGAAAAATGTAGGTGTACTTCTCAAAATGGAATATATGTATCTGTTATTGAGCCCGGGACATTGGATTTTTGGATGCTTCCAGGTTATACTCAAAAGTACGGCGCCTTTAATTGTGATGCCGCAGGACGTACGACTCCTACCTTTTTGTTTAAAACTCAATTAAATTCAGGTCAGGATGCTTTGGAGAGTTTTATCAGGGATACTGTTCCTGACGGGCACTATGTTTTGGCATATACTTTAAATAATGCCTTTGCCTTTGATTGGGGAACGGGTCTGATACAGGCATTTGAAGATCAGGGGGCATATTATTTGGACTCGTTTGCAAATAATACTTCAGCGGTTGCCGGTTTGCCATGGGCAACATTTTTCAAAAAAGGGGACACAACTTATCAATATAATATCTCTGAAATCGGCGCATCTGAAAACTCAATTATTGATATTTCCGGCTCTTTACTTGAAGTTTGGTATCAGGGTAATCAGACATCTACTATTATCGGTCCTGCAAGCAACTGGCTTTCTTTTCACTGGGACCACGACTATGATGTCAATGATGAACAGTTGGTGGATATTTATGGTGTAGATGTCAATCAGAATGTCCGTACGCTTCAAATTTCTCAGGCTAATCTCATGGAACCCCTCACAGGAATAGATGCAAATCAGTATCCCTACCTGGAACTGGTATGGAATAATCTTGATTCTGTTAACAAGACGTCCCCTTACCTGAAGTATTGGCGTGTCCTCGGCGATATGGTGCCTGAGGCTGCTTTAAGGCCTGATTACTTTTTGTATTTTGATAGCAGCTGTGTTCAGGAGGGGCAGGATATAAAACTTGAAATAGCCATGGAGAACATCAGTCCTGTTGACATGGACAGTATGTTGGTTAAGTTTGAATTGATTGGGGACCCCCCCGTTTATAAGCGCCTGGATTCTCTGAGAAGCGGGGATACCTTACATGCATCGGTGAGTTTTTCTACTCTGAACAAACAAGGGAATCATCAATTATTAATAGAAATTAATCCGAATAATGACCAACCCGAAAAATACTTCTTCAATAACCTGGGGGTGATATCCTTTGAGGTAAAGGGGGATAGAATAAATCCTTTACTTGATGTAACATTCGACGGTGTTCATATAATGAATAAAGATATTGTTTCCGGAAAACCTGAGATTGTTATTGAGTTGTCAGATAATAATCAGTATTTAGGATTGGATGATATTGAGGATTTTAGTGTTATACTCAGACATTCCAGTTTTCCTAATGGTGAAATGGCCCTCTCTCCCGAAACTACAGACCTTCAATTCTACCCTGCTGACAACACTAAACTGGGAATTGAAAACAAGGCAAAAATAATTATTCACCCTGACCTTGTTTCAGACGGAACCTATACCTTGTTTGTCAGTGCTGCTGATCAATCCGGAAACAACTCAGGGCAATTGAGTTACAGTGTCGATTTTGAGGTAATTAACAAGCCATCAATATCTCATATGCTCAATTATCCTAATCCCTTTTCTACTTCCACTCAATTTGTATTTACCCTCACTGGCAGAGAATTGCCGAATTATATGAAAATTCAGATTCTAACAGTTACAGGAAAGGTAGTAAGAGAAATCCTACAGGAAGAACTCGGTACCTTGCGGATTGGTGTTAACAGGACAGAATATGCATGGGACGGGAAAGATGAATTTGGTGACCAACTTGCCAACGGTGTTTATCTTTACCGGGTCATTACTAAAAAAGATGGTGCTGATTATGATATGTACAGCAACCGAAATGATTTTATGTTCAGGCAAGGATTTGGAAAAATGTATTTGATGAGATAACATCATGTTTCAAAACTATTCAGGAACTTATCTTCTATGTCATTATTGAATTGTGAACTTGCCGGTATCTAATTTTTTCATCATGAATTCTGTTCTGTAAACCGGATTTTTATAATTCACTAAAATTACTATCTTTGCAGCTACAATGGATAGATTAACTGAAAGGTATTGGTATGGCACACAGGAAATTATTTCCTGTAACTCTTCAAAATAAAAAGCAAAGACTATGAATTATAAGAATCTGATGACAGACTATGAGAACGGGATATTAGTTGTAACCATCAACAGGCCAAAGGCATTGAATGCATTGAATGAGCAAACACTAAACGACCTTCGTCAATTGTTTCAGGAAGATGCTCCTGAATTAAAGGGGTTGAGAGGAGTTGTTCTGACAGGTGCCGGAGATAAAGCCTTTGTTGCTGGCGCCGATATCAGTGAGTTTACAGGATTGGATGCTCAGGGAGGATTGGATATGTCACAAAAAGGCCATGATATATTCTTTAGCATAGAACGGTTTTTTAGACCGGTAATTGCTGCAGTAGGGGGATATGCTCTTGGTGGTGGCTGCGAATTGGCAATGAGTTGTCATTTGAGGGTAGCAAGCGAGAAAGCCCTTTTTGGTCAGCCTGAAGTCAATCTTGGGCTTATACCCGGATACGGGGGAACTCAGCGATTGATACAATATATCGGAAAAGGTCGTGCACTTGAAATTTTGATGACCGGGGATATGATTGATGCCCAAAAAGCACTGGATTGGGGTTTGGCAAATCATGTTGTTTCTCATGGAGAAGAAGTAAATAAATCCATTGAAATATTAACAAAAATTGCAAAAAAAGCTCCCTTTGCAGTTTCTAAGACAATTGCTTCTGTTAATGCTTACTTTGAAAGCCAAAAAGATGGCTTCGAACAAGAAGTTATAGAGTTTGCGCAAACTGTAAATACTGAAGATTTTAAAGAAGGTGCTGCTGCTTTTCTCGAAAAAAGAAAGGCTGTTTTTACTGGGAAATAATTTATAAGCAATTAAAAAGCCCCGGAACCATTTGGTTTCGGGGCTTTTTTTGTTCGTTATAAGGTCGCTTATTATAAATGAATTTCAATAGCCTGTTGTACGGATTTATTTGCATCGCTTTTGTAATGTATAAAAGCCACTATATGACAGTTGTCAGGGTTCCATTCAGCGGGTATTTTATAGTCAGAAATAACTACTTGTTGAGGGCTTAGTACATTGCCCTTCGTAATAAGGATGTCACCGGTGTAATCTGAAGATATAACATCTCTGAGTACATGCTTGTGCACATAATTGGAATTCGACCCTTGTGGAGTGAGTTGGTAGCCTATGATGTTGTTTTCCGTAATCATAATCGATAAAGCCAGATCTTCTTCCAGTGAGCCGGTAAAATAAGTACTTGGGGTCATGTTGACAGTTACAGTGGCCATGCTGTCCTGAGCGTCATAGGTGCTTGTAGCAGATAATTCAGCTATTGGACGATCACATATTTCAGTACTGATATAACCAGCCCATTTAGTCAGATTTGTAGGGAGTTGATTCTCTCCTGTAAATATCTTGCGATTAATTGAGGCAGAGGGATATCCTGATACAGGACCCAAAACAAGAGATTCAAGTAAAAGACCATCATCTGACCTGAGGTCATGATAACTGTTGTTGGTACTGGGCGTGGAAAAATAGCCAGCATGTATTGCTACAGCAATTACCTTCCCGGGATTTTGACTCGATAGTTGTTCCAGCTTCTCTGCTCCCGTCGGGCAGTTTACACAGGAAACCCCTGTAAATTCTTCTACTAATACTACTCTGTTGGTTTGACAGGGAGTAATAGTAGGGGGGATTTCATCGCAACAGCTTAAAATAGCAATTGATAAAGCTATTGTTGTTAAATTAAGTATCTTATTCATTATGTATTAATTTTTTAAATTATGGTTTGTTCAAACTGAATAACTATTAAATTTTAATGATGATGATGATGATGGCCTTCTTTTTCACTCACAATTGTACAGTCATGTGCTGAACAATCCTCTCCCTCTTTTTCCAGTTCCAGTGTAACATGTTGAATGTTTTCATGCTCAAGAATGTGTTTGATTTTCTTTTTAATAACAGCAGCAAGCTCAAAAGTGCATTCCCTGTTAACAACCAAATGTGCCGTCATTGCATTTTCAGTAGTACTTAATCCCCAGACATGCATATGATGCACTGATAGAATACCCTCTACTTTCTGAATCTTCTGCTGAACGGTGTTGATGTCTATATCTTTGGGAACTCCATCAAGCCCAAGGCGGATACTGTCTTTTAACAGGCTCCATGTTGAAAAAATAATCATGACCACTATAATCCAACTCATTACTGTATCTACCCAATACCATTGAGTATATAATATAATTAAACCGCTGATTACTACTCCAGCCGAAACCATCATGTCAGCCATCATATGAAGGTAAGCACCTTTTATATTCAAGTCCTTATCTTTATCTTTTACAAAAAGCCAGGCAGTAAAACCATTTATTGCAATTCCCACTGAGGCAACAATTGCTGTTGTTGCACCATCTACAATAATTGGATGTGACCACCTGTCAAGACTTTCCCATAGGATCATGCCTACTGCAACCAAAAGCAAAACAGCATTTATCAGGGCTGCCCAGATCGTTGTCTTACGATAGCCATAAGTGTAATTCTGATTGGGAGCAATTGCAAGTAATTTAAAAGCGCCCAAAGCAAGTACCAAGGCAATTACATCGCTGAAATTGTGGCCTGCATCTGACAAGAGAGCAAGTGAATCATACCAGATGCCGGCAAATACTTCAATAAAAACAAATGCCAGATTCAAAATTATTCCTATCACCAATGCCTTACTGACATCTGATAATTGTAACTCATGATGATGATGATGATCGTGTCCCATAGATGCAAAGGTAGTACTACTTCTGTTATCAAGTACTAAAGTACAACAAAAAAAGAGGAATTATGAAGATTCCTTCATATTAATTGCTACTCTTTTGGTTAAGATGTACAATTCATTTTTTCAACAATAGCAGTTTTGGGGTAAATATAATTATGTAGCTAAAGAATCAGATGGCAATATAGTGCCGTTTTTACTTTTTTTATCAAGTTGAAGCATTTTTAGAGAAATGAGAAAAATCCAGGAAGTAAGTGCAAAAAAGATAAACCATTCCATAAAGGGAAGCCACCAGATTTCCGGACGTTCAAAAAGTGGCCCCTCGGCTCTTTTGACCAACATGAGACCTTTGGGCATTGAGAGGAAAAGTGAAAAGGCAATAGTTACTGTAAAGCCGTGAAATGCAAGATGTTTAGGGAAGGGGTTGTCTTTTTCTCTCCAGATGCTATATGAAAAAAGGCTGACAGCAATCGTCATCAGACAAAAGAAACTGAAAGCGAGTAAAAGATGAGGCGTTCTGTGTTCTTCGGTCACCAAGCCTACTCCTATGCATAAAAAAGAGGATATCAAACCAATAATTACTGAAACCTTAGTTAATTTAGTATCTGAAAAAAAATTAAACCCGAAGGTGAAAATTCCAAAACCTAAGGAAGCGAGAACAATACCTGAATTATAAATTATATGATTGCTTGAAAACCTTGTGCTTCCTAATTCTGAAATGAAATGATTAAAAATGGAGTAGGTTTCTCCTTGTTGACCCACATAAGGAATAGCAGCAATAATAATTACAGAATATAATATTAAGCAGGTTGCAATTCCTGCATAAGGTGCTGTTTTTTTCATTTTAAATTGTAAGATTTTTATTAATACATTAAGGCATTATAGCCAGATTCTTATGATAGCAAAAAATAGTCCGTTTTTTCAGATAGAATTAAAAATTATAAAATAATTATGGGACAGCAATCCATTTTTTAGTAATGTATTGTTTTTCAGTTGTATATGGTGTTTGATTAAAAGTAATTATATTGAATCTTAAAAATTAAAAAATTGCAATCTGAATAATTAATTGATTTGAAAATCTGAATTTATAAATACTCCTCTTATAATCCTGACAATTCTTGCTGGAATTTCTTTTTTTATCCACACATTTATCGGAGACAGGGATTTAAAAATTGCATTTTCCATTAGTTTCGTGTATTATAGATAAATAATCTACCAGTTGAATTAATCAGTTTTTATAATCAGTTTTGATAGCTCGGCAAAGGCGTTTTCGATATTTTTACGTGCTATTCTGCTAATAACCGGATCAGCCATTTTCAACATAAAGCCATGAGGGACCCATCTGCAACGGTAATTCAATACAGTAATATTTTTTTCTGGGATTAATCTATACTCAACAATCATAGGGTTTTTCCCAAGCTTGCCTCCGCTGAGTGAAAAGGATAAAAAGGTAGAAGGGTCATATCGAAGTATTTCACTTGTATACCATGTTTCAGAAAGCTCTTCATTAATCAGTATATTCGTAGTAAATCCTACACGAATATTACCTGAAGAAATATGTTTTTCGTCAAGTATAGTCTTGTTCCATTGTTTTACCTTGCCAAAATCGTTGAGCCAGGTCCACAATTCCTCAGCAGAACAAAAGAAAGTATCCGATTTAGTTATTTTCATAATGATAAAAATAATGAAAAACCATTTGATTAAAGATAAAAAGAGAAAGTTTTCAAATTGATAAAATAAAACTTCCCGGCAACCTTTAATTCGGTAAACCCTATCTTAGGTTATGTTTTTCATTTAAAAGAATTACCATTTGTCAGTATTCAGGGGAGCCCTGAAATCTACTATTTAACAAAATCAATGAAAACTTTATTTAAAATGTTCAATGTTAGAACTCAATTCATAGCCAATATCCATAATTGATTGAAAATCATTAATCAGATGTGATGTTTTTGAAGGGTGGTAATTGAGTTTAAACCGAACATCTTTGTTCTTTGCTGTTAAAGATAGGAAAGTATTCTTTTTTAATTTCAGGAAATTATTTTGAATGTTTTCAGTAATGATATCAGCAAAAGCATAGGGGTGTTCTGACTTCAGGAAAAAAGCTTTGTCAAATGCTGCATTATAAACTTCAGGATCCCTGATTCCAAATAGCTTAACCATTTTATCTCCTGCTGTTTCCCTTCGTATTGATAAATCAATTTTTTGAGAATTTTCCATAAAAAAAACTATGCTGATTTCCCAGAAAAAAACATTCAGGAACTTACTCTGATCTTGTGTTTCAACTTTTGCATAGACAATAACCGAGAAAGCCCGGGATTTTTTTACCCCACTGATTATTGTTCTCTTAAAAAAGTCAGATTTACTGTTTTTTACTTTGAGACTGTCTTTATTGACATTCCATTTTTCAAGACAATTAATTAATATGTTTTTAGTGTTTTCAACTTGAATATCAATCATAAAATCAGATAATTAAACTATCAGTTACTTTCTATTGCAGCATTATACTTGTCGTACAGATTAATTTTACCATCAAGATACACTGCTAAAACGGTATAATAATCATCCAGAACATTTTGTGGCACACCTATATAAGTAATACCCGGATAAGCATTCCAATACACCTTACAGAACACATTATGAGATAAAATTGTTCCATTGCCCACTACATATATCCTGTTAATTTTATTCTTTATTCCCTTTAGCAGAACTTTGTTATCTTTTGGAATGTCTCTGAGATAAAGATAAAGAATAGAACTGTCTTTGGAAAGTGCTGTCGGCCCGTAAAAATATTCATAGGGAATTCCACTATTGGTTTCATAAACAGCCTCTTTATGTTTTGATGTCCATTTTCCCAGTTCTTTGAGAATATGAACCTGTTCTTCAGGAATACTGCCATCTGCTTTCGGGCCTATGTCGAGCAACAGATTTCCACCTTTGCTGATGCAATCGACAAAAATGTCAATAACCTGTTGTGGAGATTTGTAATTTTTGTCATTATGCTGAAATCCCCAGGAATCGTTCATCGTCATACATAGTTCCCAGAATTTAGATTTTGGCTTATAGACAGGTATACCGATTTCAGGAGTCTCATAATCTCCTTTTCCCTTGAGTCTTGAATTAAAGATGACATCCGTCCGGTCCTTGCTAAGCATGGATTTGATTTTATCAATTTCCCATTCCTCTTCATTGTGTTCCCAGTCGCCGTCAAACCACCAAAGATCCGGGTCGTATTTATTTTTAAGTTCGAGAAGTTGGTTGTCGGAATAATTCAGGAATCTTTTCCACCTTTGAGGGTCTTCCTTAATTTTATATCGTTTTTGTGATTTTGTATGATGTGTATAATCTTTGAAAGACCAATCGGGCAGCGAATAATAGAAGCCGGTTTTAAGGTCTTTTTTTCTTAAAGCAGTCACAAAAGGGCGGAGCAGATCTTTTTTTGCAGGGGAATTTCTGACAGCGTTCAGATTTCCGTATTTACTGTCCCACAGGGCAAAGCCATCGTGGTGTTTAGTCGTAATGACAGCATATTTTGCCCCGCTTTCTTTTATTATTGTTGCCCAATATTCCGGGTCGTATTCCGAACAGTCAAAGCCATTCTTTTGATTTAAATAATCCTCATGAGAAATATATTCATTATAAAAGGACCAGGATTCCGAAATTCCGTTCACTGAATAGATTCCCCAATGTATAAAGATGCCTAATTTAGCATCATTAAACCATTGCATCTTTTGATCGAAAGATGAAGTGTCTGTTTGTGCCAACAGATTTAAAGGTAGAAGTAAGCTGAGAATTAGTTTTTTCATCTGAATCCATTTTAAAATCTTATGAACAGAGTAAGGTAAATGTCATCTCCTTTTTGGCCTCCTATTGTTAGAGTGCTAAAGATCCTTTAAATATTAAAACAAAAAAAAGTCTGTTATTTAAAATAACAGACTTTGTAATTTAAGCGAAAAAAGAAGCTTAGACCAATTCTACTTCAACAGCATTTAGACCTTTTCTTCCTTCTTCAGTATTATAGCTCACTTTGTCACCCTCGTCGATATCATCTATCAAACCATTAGCGTGTACAAAAATATCTTTACCTCCATCATCAGGAGTAATAAAACCATAACCTTTAGTGTCGTTAAAAAACTTAACTGTTCCTTTGTTCATTATATAAATTTTTTGATAAAATAAAGTGCAAATGTATGACATTATTTTATTTAATAAAGTAGAAATCAAAATTTTTAATCGAAAACAGGGAAAATTAATTAATAAAACAGTGTTTTGTACTTGTAAATCAGTAAAAAACAATAAAAATTATTTTTTATTTTTTTAAAATGTGGCTTACAGCCCTCGCTCCGCTTTCAAGGGCACCGTGTACAGTTTGATGGTGGCCGGATAAATTCATAGCTTCTCCGGCAAAATAAATTTTGTCATTTATTGGAGCTGCAGCTGTTTTTCTTGAATTTCCTATCCCCACTTTACTAAAAGAATATGCCCCTTTAATAAATGGACTCCTGGTCCAGTCCTGAACATGGGAGTCAATCAAATACCGGCTTGCCTTTCCATCATACATTTCATCGAGTTCCCGGACAAGTGCTAAAGTTACGGCTTCATCATTCTTGAGAGAAGAGAGATGTTCTGCCTGTTCACCCATTATAAAGGCCATTAAGACATTGTCTTTTCCAACTTTGCCGATTTTTTCATTAGCATAGGCCGCACAAACAGTTCCGCCTATAATATTTTCATGATAGAATTCCTTCTTGAATTTCAGGAAGACTTTCATACCTGGCCCCATACCGATTTTGTTGAAAGCCCGGATTTTAGATTTCTGAAAAGTAGGGGTGAATTCAATATCTCCCGCTTGCAGAATGGTTATGGGGACCGTGATAATTACTTTATCAGCTAAATATTCAGTGTTTTTATTATCCTTCAGGATAATTTTTTCCTTCTGATAATCAATTTTGTTTACAACGGTGTCGAATTTGACCTTATCTATTACTTTCTCAGCGAAATGAATATTTATTAAGTCGAAAAAGGTCTCTTTAAATTTAAAATCACTGTTTCCGGAAGACCAATCTTCTTCTTCTTTGGCAGTCCATTTTACTGACAATTCAGAAGCATCAGCACCATAATCGCCGGCTAGGGCTTCAATTATGTATTTATAGTCTTCTGAAAAATCATTTCTTTTTCCAATTTTCTGATAGGAAATATCAGGAAGTATATCAAGATCATTAACGTAATCGGCAAAATTCAGCGGCAGCGAATTCACGATTTTATTTTTGTACCAATACACTGTATCAGACTTGTCTTTAGTAATCTTTGTCTTTGATCTTTTTATCAAATCCCCCAAGATAGATTTTTTGCCATGCAGCCACTGTGCACCAAGGTCAAGTGGGAAATCTGCAAATCCATCCAACTTCTGCAAACGTCCGCCAATGCTATCCGAAGCTTCAAGTATTTCGTAATCAATACCTTTTGACTTAAGCAAAAAACCAGCATACAAACCTGCAGAACCTGCACCAACTATAATTACTTTTCCGGAAAAGTCAGATTTCGTCTTTGATGATGACTTAATAAAAGGGAAGAGGGGAGAAGAGGCAAAAATCCCACCGGTGATTAAAGAAGATTTTCTGATGAATTTTCTTCTGTCCATGAATAGTATTTATGCCAAAGGAAGCAGGTAATCAAGTACAGACTTCCAGTCATTAAAAGGGGCTTGGCCTATC
>CAJQOX010000099.1 GCA_905480075.1 uncultured Aureispira sp.
GATGCCTTATTGGTAAGTCCGGGTGATACATCATACAAGCGAATGACCTGATCGCATTCCTTGAACTCATTTTTTTGATCTTCAAAAACAATGTCTACCCTAACAGGAAGGGGGTTTTTATGCGAACGATAGAAAAGATGATAGCCTCTCTCTGTTTCCAGGAAATCCAAAGCAGCATATCCTTCCACATGAAATACATGGTCAGTAATTTTGTAGGAAATACCTAATTCTTCAAGAAGTTTTCTATATAAATTTATCATAAAATTTATTTCATCCTTACCCTGATTGCTGATTGCAGAACTTATATGAAGTTCTAAAATATCGAGTTTTTCTTTTTCCAGAGAATCAGTTTTCAGATTAAAGAAAGCTATATCGAAAAAATCAGTCAGATAGACAGATTGATGTGGGTCGAACTGTTCGGGCGCATTCTGATATACATACCTTAGTTCATCGAGTGCCCCTTTGCTGAAAAGTTGTTCCTGTAAAAGGATTTTTTCAATTTTATTATTGTCTCTTTTGTAAATAATACTAGAAGTGCCAGAGGATTTCAGCCTTAAAGAAATAGAGACTATATGGTCAAGGTATTTTGATCTTATGCCGAGGAGCATCCTGCTGAATAGTTCTTTTTTTTCAATCAATTGATTTTTTAAATCATAATATTGCCAATTGACAGATTCGTTATCATTCATGTCAATAAAATCACCCTGAGCCTCATCAATTATCCGGAATCGATTCTGAATAGATTCTATCTGACTGATCAGGTTACCATAGTATCGTTTTAGTTGATTGTCCTGAGGAATATCCGGTAAAAAATTCTTTTGAATAGGAAGAACGAACTGAAGTACTTTTATTGTAGGAGAAAGCAGATTATTTTTAAGTTGAATATCAAATATCAGGGGTTTCTCAGCAGTAGTTTTTACCAGTTCCTGAGCAGAGAATGCAGTCAGGTCCTTTTCTATCTGTCTTTTGAGTGCCCTGCCCCCCATTTTCGAATTAAACCCTCTTTTTGCAACCCAAACAAGTGCTTCTTCAGAGATGTTAAGGATAGTAGTTCTTCTTACAAAGCCATCCCTGCTCAATAGGTTTTTGATTTGCAATTTGGCGATACCCAGAATATGTTCAAGTTCAAGCGAGTTGAAAATTATAGTTTGATCGATTCTGTTTACAAATTCAGGTCTGAAAAAATTTTCAACCGCTTTGAAATATATTGCGTCATCGGATGATGCCTGTGTTTGAAAACCTAACTGAGTATCTACTTTTGACGCACCGACATTTGAGGTCATAATGATAATAGTATTGGCGAAGTCAACTGTTCTGCCCAATGAATCAGTAAGTCGACCGTCATCAAGTACCTGTAACAACAAGTCATGAATTTTAGGGTGCGCTTTTTCAATTTCATCAAAAAGGACCACACCAAAAGGATTGTAACGGATTTTTCCCGTAAGAAGACCTTCAGGGTTATAGTAGTCACCTATTAATCTGGAAAGTGCTGATTCATCAATGTATTCATTCATATCAAAACGCATCAGTTTATCAACAGAACCAAGCAAATATTGACATAAAGTTTTTGCCGCTTCGGTTTTGCCGACACCTGTAGGGCCTATAAAAAGAAAAGAACCAAGGGGTTTTGAAGGATTGGTGAGCTTTGCTTTAATATTATGAATGAGATTGACCATCGCGTTTACAGCGGGTTTCTGACCAACCAAAGCTGATTCTATATGAGAACGAACTTCATTTTTTTCGAAGATATAGCCCTCGTCAAAAATTTGAGAGCTAAGGCCGCTGAACATTTCAAATTCTTGTTGAACCTGTTCGACATCGACCGATTGCATCGAATACTTAACCGCAAGCTGAGTCAGAAGTTTAGCAACAGAACCCGGCAGTGCCTTGCGTTTAAAATAATTCCGCTGAATACTGAATAGCTGTCGGATTGCAGGAACAGAAAAATAACATTGATGAATAGCTTCAAGTCTTTTACGTTCTTCAAGAATCATTTTGACAGCAGAGACATTTTGTGGTTCAGCGACTCTGATAACCTGAAATAAATCGGTAAATCTGCGATCTTTTTCCTGAACTATCTTCCATTCATCGAAAGTGGCGATCAATACTACCTGAATTTTTCTTTTTTCAAGATAAGGTTTAAGTACATCGCTGAGTGTCATGGAATTCTGAGAGGATTTTCCAATTCGCAACATTGCGACCACATTATCTATCAATATTTTATCTGCTGCCTCTCCTTTTATACGTGATTGTATATGTTGAAGGACAGATTCAAACCGTTTTTGCCACATACCTACCACCGACATGCCGGATATAATGCGGGTGGGGTTGACATGCCACATTCTCATCATGGTTTCGGTATCAGGATTTGTCCATTCTTCTGAATATCTGTAAACAATTTCATGAATGAGGCAGTGTTTACCCACTCCCTCCTCCCCTATCAGAACTAAAGGGGTATTTTCCTGCTGATAAACAATTCCTGACAGGTTCCGAACCAAGTCCTCTCTTTGAAAGGCTCTTTTTAAATTATTGGGATATGATTCGTTGAGGTTGACCGCAACTTTGTAAATTTCATCTGCACCATCAAAATCAGTCTGTCCTCCAAAAAGGGCAAAAATCCAATCATTGGGATTGGATTCGAATTTAAAACCTGAAAAAGACACATTTATTTTAAATTCCAGTGTTGTAACAAACTCCCCCTTAGCTGCATAATAGGGCAACATATCGATTGTTTTGATCCCCTGATTTTTTTTGTAGCTTCTCAGTAGCTTTTCAATAATCAGCTGAACCTGAAGATGAACATTTTGCTGATTTTTAGATTTGTCATCTGATAAGAAAACAAAGGAATTGAAAGAAGGAAGACAGACATAGGTGTTTCCTTTTAAATTGAAATAGACAATGCTGATATCTCCTTTAACTGATTGTTTGCCTGCTACAAAATCGAAATGTAAGGTTTTGTGTTTCAAAGAGGGATTAAAAAGATACCAAAGCAGGAAATCTGAATTAAAACGATTGATCTCCAAATTATTGAAATGATCTCTTACATTTTTTTTGAATTGTGCCACGGCATCATCATACCTTCGGTTAACAGCAACAGGATTTGCGAAAAAAAGCGGGGAAATATTATACTGTTGTTGTTTATTTAATTCAATATGTTGTACAACAACGGGGACAGTAACGGTTACCTGAGACATCGGGAGCGATTAATTTTCAATCTGAACTATCTGGATATTTATCAGAAAATAATTGAAAAAGGTATAATAATAATAGACACAAAGTAGTCTTTTTGTATCTAAAAAAAAAATCGTGGAATAAAACACTTTTATATTTTTCAGAATATGTACCTTTGAAAGATAGTTAAAAGTAAAAATTAAGTTTTTAATAAAATAATTATGCTGAAAATAGGTGTATTGGGATGTGGACATCTTGGGAAAATTCATATTAAATGTATCAGAATGATTGATTCTTATGAATTGGTAGGGATTTACGACACTAATAAAAAGGTAGCATTAAAATTAAGTGAAGAGTATGGTATTAAATGCTTTGATTCTGCAGAAGAATTAATCGCTGCTGTAGATGTTGCAGACATTGTTACACCTACCGTCAGCCATTTTGATATTGCAAAGAAGGTAATAGAAGGAGGCAAACATTTTTTCATAGAAAAACCTATTACGCATACCCTTGAGGAAGCCAATACCCTTTGCGATTTAGTCAAAAAAAATTCCGTTAAAGTTCAGGTAGGTCATGTTGAACGCTTTAACCCTGCTTTATTGGCAATTGAAGATAAGAATATCGACCCGATGTTTGTTGAAGTACACCGGCTTTCTATGTTCAACCCCCGGGGAACAGATGTTTCAGTAGTCCTCGACCTGATGATTCACGACCTGGATATTATTCTTAAACTGATTCCGCATAAAGTCATTAAAATTGAAGCAAGTGGTGTCGCAATAGTAAGTAACTCAGCAGATATTGCCAATGCCAGAATAGAATTCGAAAACGGGGCTATTGTAAACATTACCGCAAGCAGGATATCTATGAAAAACATGAGGAAATTACGTGTCTTTCAATCTGATGCCTACCTCAGTCTGGATTTCCTGAATAAGAAAACAGAAATAGTGAGAATTCACGAACAGATACCGGCAGGAAAAGAAAACTGTATGGAATTGGATACAAACAAAGGGAAAAGGTATATTGAGTTGGATATGCCCGAGTCAAAACCTAATAATGCCATAAAAATGGAACTCGAATCTTTTGCAGATAGTATTATTAACAATAAGGCTATTAAAGTTGAAATTGAAGACGGTTTAAAAGCCCTGGAATTGGCCTATTCAATCATGCAGGAAATTGAGGTTCATCAGAATAGGGTAAGCAATTTTATGAATTGAAGAAAAAGCAGCTTAATAAATACATAACTTTTAAATTTACACCATCCTTTAAATTATAAAAACTCAGAGATGAAACACTTAATTGCTCCTTCAATCTTAGCCGCAGATTTTGCCAATATGGGCAGAGATATAACTATGTTACACAACAGTAATGCAGATTGGATACATGTAGATGTAATGGACGGACGTTTTGTTCCGAATATTTCTTTTGGCTTTCCAGTATTAAAAGCTATTAAGCCACTGACTGATAAGATAATGGACTGTCATCTTATGATTGAAGAACCAGAGAAATATGTGGAAGAATTTGCAAAACAAGGGGCGGATGTTATTACAATTCATTATGAGGCAAGCAATCACCTTCACCGGGCAATGCAACAAATTAAAGCCACGGGTGTAATGGCAGGTGTAGCGCTTAATCCTCATACACCTGTAAGTTTACTTTTCGATATTCTTGAAGAAATTGACCTGGTTTGTCTGATGTCGGTAAACCCGGGTTTTGGTGGGCAAAAGTTTATTTATTCCACTATCAATAAAACAAAGGAACTCAGGGCAGAGATAGATAGAAGAAACCTTAAAACCAAAATCGAAATTGACGGAGGAGTTAGCTTGCAGAATGCCGAAGTATTGTTGCAGGCAGGGGCGGATGTATTAGTTGCTGGTTCCGCTGTATTTAAAGCAGACAGCCCGGAACAAATGATTGACAGGTTAAAAAATGTAGGGGAATTGAAAAAAATATAATACTGCCCATACAGATTATTTTTAAATTATAAATAGTATTAATGAAGATAGTTTTTATGGGGACACCTGATTTTGCTGTTCCCTCACTGGATATTTTAATTGAAAACGGTCTTGAAGTAGTTGCCGTAATTACAGCTACAGACAAATGGGGCGGAAGGGGAAACAAGAAATTGCTGGAATCGGATGTAAAAAAATATGCCGTATCAAAAGGATTGAAAATATTGCAACCCCCTAATCTGAAAAACCCTCAATTTCAGGAAGAACTAAAGGCTTTGAATGCTGATTTACAGATTGTGGTTGCATTCAGGATGTTACCTGAATCTGTTTGGAATATGCCCCGAATGGGTACAATGAACCTTCACGGTTCTCTGTTGCCTCAATACCGTGGTGCAGCACCTATAAACTGGGCCGTCATAAACGGTGAAAAAGAAACTGGAGTTACCACTTTTTTACTTAAACACAAAATTGATACCGGGGATATATTATTTCAGTCAAAAACAACGATAGGACCTGACGAAACCACAGGAGAATTATATGACCGACTGAAGTTTATAGGGGCAGAATTGATGCTTAAGAGTGTAAAAGCGATTGAAAAAGGTGATTTCTCATTGTTTCCTCAGGATAATTCCAAGTTATCGCATGCACCTAAAATATTTCATAAAGACTGTAAGATAGATTTCAGCAAAAGCTGTGAAGAAGTTCATGATTTTGTTCGTGGAATGAACCCCTTCCCTACTGCCTGGACAATAATTGATGGTGAAAAACTAAAAGTATTCAAGACAGTATTTGAAATAGCATCACATAAGGCAGAACCCGGCACGATAATCTCTGATGGCAAAAAATATATGAAAATAGCTGCAAATAATGGTTATTTGCACATTGTTGACCTGCAGATGACAAAAAGAAAAAGGATGAATATCACTAGTTTCCTGAATGGATATTCTATAAAGAATAATAAAACAGGTAGCGATGATGAAAGTCTAGCAAATGTTAAAAAAAAGTAAAGTAATTCTCTAAATGCAACAGAAAATGTATCTTTGTGTTAAACAGGTAAGCATTACAGAACTTATTTTGTCCTAATCCAACATCAACTTAATAAAAAACATGTTTAAAAAAGCAGGTTTTATTATAATCATTATTGGTATACTTATCTTTCTTCAACCTTCACTTTTTGAAAGAATTTTTGCCGGTGAGCAAACTTCAGGTCAAAAAATTAATGCAGAAGACCTTGGTTCTCTTCAAAGAGGAGAAAAAGAGGCAGACACAGAATATGCTGCAGGTTATGACCAATCTGATTTTGGTGAAGCATTCAGTTCTCCTGATGATGGTAAATTTCCTGTAAAAGAAGAAATAAAACCTATAGGTCCCTGGGCTGATTTATTACAATTGAAATTTTCAATTAAATTTGATGAAGAAAAAGATGATGTAATATTTCGCCCAAAGTTCACGGAAAAAATAATTTCCTATGAAAACAAAATAATTGACGTCGAAGGCTTTATTATTCCTTATGAAATTGCTGCCAATGCAATGGGTGATTTATCTGATGACGGTCAAAAATTTATGTTTTCTGCCTTTCCTATCTCTTCTTGTTTTTTCTGCGGAGAAGCCGGTGCAGAATCTGTTATGGAGGTCACGCCGAAGGAACCTATCCCCTACACTACCCAAAAAATTACTATCCGTGGACGTCTTGAACTTAACGGTACCGATTTTTTAAAATTACCTTATCTGATAAAAGATGTAGGACTGGTTGAAGACTAATTTATCTATATTTCATAGTATACAATTTGGACCTGCTTCCATCCGACCTGAAAGATTCCTGTTTTATTTTACGCCCTTTTTTGTCATAGGAAATAATCTGCTTTCCTTGTAATTCT
>CAJQOX010000100.1 GCA_905480075.1 uncultured Aureispira sp.
CTCAGAAAAACTATCCTTCCCACTTTGTGCATTTATAAAATCAGGCTTCAAGGATGCAAGGAATTCCAGCTTTTGTGTATAATTTACTAATGTACCCTCTTCTAATCCACCGGGTATTATATCGGCGTAAACCGCTATAAAAAGCAGGTCATTTTCTTTGACCAAAGCCTTGAATTCGACAGCTTCTTCTTTGCTGACTACCGCTTCGATACCATCATAACCGGCTGCTTTGATCCGCGAAAAAGTTTCCCGAAGCGATAAACCCTCCATTCCCCAGCGTGGACAACAAAATTTAATGGTCATTTTATTTTTTTATGATCGTTTGAAAATCCGGTCGCAGATAGGCTTTGTTCAGATCTTCAATTCCTTTTTCTTCATAGGGGTCCGTGCCGGCTACCATGACGATGTCACGCATATCTTCTTGCAGGGGCAGCCGCCCGTCCTGATCCCAGGGAAGGTAAGATTCAGCACTCATGTAGTGATATACCAAAGCCCGGCGAAAACGGTCTTTGCTGTGGTTGCGCCCCGATGAGTGCAACAAATAACCGTTAAAAAAAACTACAGAACCTGCTTTTACCTCTACAGGAACAGCCTTTGATTCGTCGAATTCTGTGCTGTCAATTATATCGTGTTCTCCATACTCTTCCCCTTTGTAGACTGTCCGTGAATAAATTTTAGCCGGCTTATGTGACTGTGGGACTACCCAAATACATCCGTTCCCGATATCTGCATCATCTATTGCTATCCATGCACCTGTCAGGGAACAGTCGCGTGTAGGAATGTAGTATTCGTCCTGATGCCATGATTGCCCGGGCTTGCCGGGTGCCTTCACAAAAAGCATGGATTGCATCGCTTTTACATTCGGGCTGATAATTTCTTGCAATATGCCCGTGATTTTATTGTTGCTCAGATACTTGCAGATAACCGGTGATAACTTATGGGGAAAATGTATACACAAATATTTACGCAAAATATCAAATTCCGTTTCGCCGGAACCCGCTTCCTGAAGCCCTTCGATCATTCCCCTGCCGCCTTGGAAAATATGCAGCGTTTCAGCTCTTATTTCTTCTGTCTCTGCCATAGAAAATAAACCTTCTGCAATCATAAAACCATTTTTTTTGTAAAAATCTACATTCGCAGGCAGGATTCCGGAAGAAGGGATATATGCATTGGGATTGTTAATTTTTTTCATCAGCGTTTTCTTTTTTCAAGAATTATTTGTCTACATATTACAGTTAATCACTTTATTTCTGAAACTTATTCAAAATTTTTATTTATAAATTTAGAATTGTTTATTTATTTAAGATCTTATTATTATTTGTTTAATTGTTGTTGATTCTCTTTAGTAGCAGAAAATTCATACTTTTTATCGCAGGGTGTTAAATTAAGCAATTTCACTTTATTTTGTGATACTTATGTGTTTAATTAGTAATTACATTTTACTCCTGATAATATTTTTTTTATCAAATGTCACTTTACTTTTTCTTTATCGGTGGTGGTTACCTCTTCAACGGAAAAAGAATGCTTTTGGGTTCTCTGCTTACTATTGCTGCTATCGGACTTACCTATGTTGAAAACTTTTTTGTCTTTGCCGATGGTAATAATCTGCAGGTTCATTCACCAAATGCTTTTTATAGTATGTTTGCCTCTGTACTCATCATGAATACAGACCTGTCTGTTGATGCTTACAGAGAGGCTAATGATATTAACTCAAATCAGGAATAATTTATAATTGAATCAAACAAATAATAAGTCATTTTTTACTTTATTTGATTATTGGCCTTTTTTTGCGATTCTGTATATCAACTTTTTTTTGGAACTTGTTTTTTATTGTTCTTGTTTGGTAGGTATGGAAGAAATAAAAATATGCCCGCTTTGTCTCAGAGAAATTGCACAACCCGCCAATCTACATCACCTGTTGCCGCTATCGCAGGGTGGGGCAGGGACTGAAACGGTTTTGCTTCATCTCATCTGCCACAATAAAATTCACTCCCTCTTTACCGAAAAGGAACTGGCTAAATCTTTTAGCAGTATCCCCAAATTACTGGCAAATGAAGATATTCAGAAATTTATTAAGTTTATTGTAAAACAACCGTCAGGGTATTATGATAGAAATCAAAGAGCGAAAAGAAAGAAGCGCTTCTGATTTATTTGATGGCAGGATGTGAATGATTAAATAGATACAGGAGATTATTTTACCACTGAATCTGAAAATAATCTGAAGATATACTCCCTGCGCCATCTATACCAATTCCGAATTTATCCTTATATAATTCCCTTGCAGGTTCGCAGTATACAAGGTGTTCATTTACATAATAATACCAAAATTTATCTATACTTTCTATTCTCATTACATTATCTGTCTCTTCAATTGTCTTACAGACTTTGTTGTCAACGATTATCCTATGCCCTTCATTTTCATAACTCGCTATATTCAGCAGTTTATGATTGCAGTCAATATAGAAAACATGTTTGCTGCCAGTCTGTTCATTCATGCCGAAAACGATCCCGTACTTGCTGCTGTCAGGCAGGTTGCGATTTGACAGCTGAGTCTCTATTGCCCAGTTCAGCTTCCCGTCTATTGCCAGGGGCACAAATACAAAATAGGATTTTTTCTTTGCTTTATGCTTAATGAAATAGGTGCTGTCCGATATATACAGTGCTGAAACCCTTGTCTTTTCCTCAACCCAGGGCCCCGCCCGTTTGAAATCATCCCTGAAGGTCCTGTGAAAATCTTCTTCCTTTCCCATCATCTGTTTGGCAGGCAATAAGAGATTGCCCTCCACGTCACTAAGTATTGCAGCCTGCAATTGCTCCCGATGTTCCCGGTCAATGTAGATGTCTTTTTTCATTTCAGAACTATCATTTTGAGGGGTCACTGCCGGAGTTTCCTGAGGATTGTTTTCCCCTGCCTCATTATTTTCTATATTACTGCATGAAGTCAGTAACATGGTTGTCAAAAGAATAATGAGTAGGTATAGATTTGACTTCATTTGTTTTAAAATTATTATTGCTTTAATTAAAATGAAGACAGGCATCATTTTATAATTTTATCAAAGAGATTCTCTCTGTCGGTTATTATTTTATCCAGAAAAAATGCTTTTATTTCTTCAGCACTCCTCAAATTCAGTAACAGCCACCAAAAGTGTTGAGCATTGATAAACAAAATCTGCCTTTGCAATAGCTGCTACTTTCTCAGCACGTGCCCATGTAGAGGCTTCTTCCTTAATGCCTTCCACTACTGCAGGACCATCTTCCTTCTTTTCTATGAAGGGAATACCCATTGATTTGTATATACCTATGTCATAGGCCATCGTGTATTTCAAGCCGGGGCCTACCGATAATATAACGGCATATTTCCCTTTGGCAATTACGTCGTTGTTACTATTATACCATTTGATTATTCCTTCTTGTGGTGGATTAGTGTCCCAACGGCTTACACCTATTTCTGTTAATTTTGCCTTTGCTTCCTTGTGACCTTGCATTGAATATGTATATTTTGAATTGTTTTGTTGTAAATATAAATTTTTTATCGGAATAATAATTATTTCAAATTTATTATTATTTGGCAACTAGGTTTTATAATGCCCTTCAGTTGTCAAAAAAGTTTCAGATATGGATTTTGTTAATGTGTTTAGAAATTAATTGAAAAGAGTTATATTGTGTAATTCAATTTTTTCAGCTTATGTCTTTAACTGACAGAGCATCAGGGTCTGAAAATTTTAAGATATGAGAAATGCTGCATTTAATTATTTATTAATCCTTTCCTGCCTTCTAAGTTTTCCTTATTTTGCTGTCAATGCTCAGGTTCTAAGGCCGGCCGGGACCAATCTTACTTCGATTTCCGATTGGTCTGAAGAATTTGTCTTTGTGGATGTCTTCAAGCAATCAAGAGAATGGATTGCCCATGAATATGGTTCCGGGGTGCCCTGGTCAAGTTCTGTATCTGTTCCGCTCGATGCCAATGGTTATCCTCTGGAAATTCCTTATGATAATGGAACCGACCCTCCTCAGGCAATTCGTACGCTTATGTATTTCGGCAGCCTTGAAGGGCTGTACCCTTCAGGGAATTATCGGCTGATCGTTTCAGGTACCGGACAAGTGCGTCTTTGGGGCGCTGCTTCAGCTACCTTTTCCTGCCAGGTAGATACCCTGGTTTTTGTCGATAACAGCCTGGGTGGTATAGCCTTCGAAAGAGATACTTCCCTGGCTTCAGACCACATCAGGGATATTCACTTTGTGATGCCGGACTTTCACAATACCTTTGCCGATAATCCCTTTCATCCCAATCTGCTGGATTTCATCGATGATTTTCAGGTAATCCGCTTTATGGATTGGATGCGTACCAACGGTTCTGATAACATAATATGGTCGGACAGGAATACTCCTTCTTATTATGCACAGACACTATTGAACGGCGTTGCATATGAACATATAATTGAACTTTCCAATCTCACTCAGAAAGATGCCTGGATTTGTGTACCACATCAGGCAGATGATCATTTTATCACTCAGCTGGCAATCTTAATGCGTGACTCCCTGGATCCAAACCTTAAAGTTTATGTGGAATACAGCAATGAGGTATGGAACGGTTCCTTTTCCCAAAATCATTATGCTGCAGATATGGGCGATACCCTTGGTTATCCCGGACAAGCCTGGGAACGTACATGGCAGTACTATTCCAAAAGATCTGCGGATGTTTTTACGCTCTTTGATGCGCAGTTTGCAGGCAGCCCCGGCAGATTGGTGAAGGTACTCGCCTCTCAGGCAGCAAACAGCTGGGTCAGCAATTATATCATTGACCATTTTAAAGATTCTGTCTATAATCCGTCACAGGTTCAGGCAGATGCTATTGCAATTGCTCCTTATTTTGGTGGTTCTGTAGCTAATGATATCGGGGATGCTGGTCAGATGAATATGGTATCGGTTTCTGATATTCTAGATTCTATGGAAATGGCCATGCCAATATCTTTTGATTGGATGAATGCCAATAAAATTGTTGCCGATACGCATAACCTCGATTTAATAGCTTATGAGGGGGGACAGCATCTTGTAGCCGGATGGGCCTATAATAATGATACTGCCTTTGTAGCGAAACTGCTCAATGCAAACCGAAATTCGAGAATGCAGGATATGTATTGCGATTATTTTAATTATTGGTATGACAGTACGGATGTAGGTTTGTTTTGCAGTTTTTCTTCGCATGGAAATTACAGCAAATGGGGCGCATGGGGTCTCAAGGAATATTATGAAGATACCCTCGCACCTAAATATCTCGGGCTTAAGAATTGTGTTTTCTCCTATAATTCTGATACGACTGTTATTGCTGATTTTGATTTGCAGTCCCACTCTGATCTGATGACTGATGTGTTTCCTGTTCCCTCTGAGGGGAGGGTTTCTGTCAGACATAATCTCACGCAGCCTTCAGTCGCTTTATATGACTTTTCCGGGAAAGAGATATTTTTTCAGATTCTTTCAGCAGATTCTGATGAATTATCCATTCATGTTCCTGACTTTTCCGGTCCCGCATTGCTTTTACTACAGGATAGTAAAAAAATAGTATCACGAAAACTTGTTTTTATACAACCATAACATCATTTTTTTATCTTTGAGCTGCATTAATTATTTTCCGTTTAATTCTGTTCATTCTTTAATTAATTTTGGAATTATTTAATATATACTATTGTAGTATTTCTGCATTATTTATTCATGATGATTGTTCTGATAATATGAAAAAACTTGTCTTTGCCACTGCCAACCAAAATAAAGTCCGCGAAATTCAACAGATGATGGGGGATGCCTATAATTTTCAAAGCCTGATCGATATTGGCTGCCACGAAGATATTCCCGAAACTCAGCCAACGATTGAAGGAAATGCACTACAGAAAGCCCGTTATGTTTACGAAAAATACGGTGCCAACTGCTTTTCTGAAGATACAGGACTGTTGATTGATGCCTTGAATGGCGCACCGGGTGTATATACGGCCCGTTATGGTGGCCCTCAAAAAAATCCGGAAGACAATATGAACAAAGTCCTCAAAGAGTTGAAAGGTGTTAAAGACCGCAATGCCCACTTCAAAACAGTTATCGCCCTGATAATTGATGGCAATGAATATACTTTCGAAGGAATTGCCGCCGGAACAATATGCAATGAAAGAACCGGTTCTGGAGGTTTTGGATACGACCCGGTGTTTATGCCTGAAAAATCCAATAAGTCTTTTGCTCAAATGTCTGCCCGGGAAAAAGACAGCATCAGCCACAGAGGCAAGGCTACTGCTAAACTAAAAGAGTTTCTGAGGTCACTTTGACGCTTTTTTTTCTTTTTTTTTTAAGTTTTCAAATATTTTTATTTTTTGCAAAATAGCTATTTATTGTATTTTGGATGGTTGTTTGTGCGAAATATTATACTTTTCTTTGGGTTAATTTCTTCTTTTTTGTTCTTATTGATAAATGTCAATGTTTGTGGATTTCAGATGTTGCATCTTTACAATATTATAAAGAACAAACCCCTGACGCATTAACCCATAACTTATGAAAACGATTGCAATTCAAATTATTCTTTTGCTTATAATGTCGCAGACAATATTTGCTCAAAACGATGTTATTAACAAAAACTCTGAAGTAGACAAAACTTCTCAAATTGACAGACCGGAAAACAACCTGAAATTAAACATTCCTATGCTCGGTATTGTAACAATTAAAAATCCTGATAAAGAAACTCTTGAAGTTACACGGCCTTTTTATGCCGATGTGAATTTTGAAAAGGAACTTGAAATGATTTCCCATTCTAATGTCTCTGACACTGAATTGGATGAATTGTTGAATTGTTCTTATTTAAAAGAAGACTAAAACAATTTTTTAATTAATTTAAATATTATATAATAGTAAATAATGAAAATAATGGTTTTGTGGTAAAAACTTTAAGGTGTACTCTCCGGAGTACATCTTTTTTTGTCCCTACCCAAAGACATCTTTTTCCAGAACTCCAATTCCAAACAAGGCAAAATCAAAGACCACAGGATCTTCAGGTCGTATCTTCCTCAGATTATGTGTCAGTTCCAGCACGGTCTTCCAGTCTCGCTGCTTTCTTTTTATCAGCCCGTACCTTCTTCCAACTCGGTCTACATGTACATCCAACGGCATCAGCAGTTGTGAAGGATTTATTTGTTTCCACAAGCCGAAATCCACTCCCTTGTTGTCCTGTCTTACCATCCATCTGAGAAACATACATAAGCGCTTACAGGTAGATTTCCTGACAGGCGTAGCAATATGCTTACGGGTTCTCTGTGGTGCATCAGGTAAAGAAAAGAATAATTTGTGAAAACCAATTAATCCATGCTCGATCGTCTCGTCCTTTTCACTGATATACTCACTGAATGCAGTTTCCAGTGATTCGTGATTCCGGTAATAATATTGTAGAAATTCAAGAAAATACAGACTGTCCAGAGGCTGAAAGGTACGGTGCTTGAAACCAAGAAAAGATTTCCGGTCTTTTTCTTCATGATTCACTATAAAGTCATGTGGCGCACCATCCATTAGCCTTATCAGCTTCTTTCCACTATTTATGATAGATGTTCTGTTCCCCCAGGCGAGCATCGCTACCCAAAAACCAATGATTTCAATATCCTGAAGCTTCGAAAATTGATGTGGCAGACTGATAGGGTCCTTCTCTATAAAGTCCCTGTTGTTGAATTCTTCTGCCTTCTCCAGCAGGTGTTCCCTTAATTGTTGCTGCATTTATTATAGTAGTAAGTCATATGAATTACGGAGAAAGAACTATTTTTCATATCAATTGTGGGTTCTTTCTACTTTCTGCGTCCGACTATGCCATTCCATGAAAAACTTTCTGCACATCCTCGTCCTCTTCAAATCTGTCGATTAGACTTTCGATATTTTCACGCTGTTCATCCGTAACGTCCTTGGTCACTTGTGGAAATCGTTGCAGGGTGGCTTCCTGAACCTCAATATTTAAACTTTCCAAAGCGTTTTGCATAGCCCCGAAATCTTCATAGGCAGTATAAACATATACTTTTCCCTCCATGACCTCAATCTCATCGGCACCACCGTCTATTAGTTCCAACTCCAGTTCTTCCATGTCCAGTTCGCCTTGCTCAAATACAAATTCTCCTTTTCTGTCAAACATGAAACTAACAGAACCACTTGTGCCCAAAGACCCTTTTTCCTTCGAAAAATAAAAACGAACATTGGCAACGGTACGGGTAGTATTATTGGTCAGACATTCTACTATGAAGGGGATTCCATGAGGGCCGTATCCTTCATAGACAATTTCTTCAAGATTTTCTGCATCTTTGGAGGATGCTCTTTGAATAGCTGCATCCACATTCTTTTTAGGCATGTTGGCAGTTTTCGAATTTTGTATTGCCAATCTGAGTTTGGGGTTACTCTCAGGATCAGACCCTCCTTCTTTGACTGCCAGGGCTATTTCACGACCAATTTTTGTGAAAACCTTAGCCATTTGTCCCCAACGTTTCATTTTTCTTGCCTTCCGGTATTCGAACGCTCTTCCCATTTTATTTTATTTTTTGTCTTAGAATGTTTCAAATATAAGGAAATGTAGCTTTTTTTAATAAAAGGAAACAAACAATTAATTTATTTGTTGTATTGTTATAAATTAAGATTTCCATAAAATTATACGGATTCCTTTCAGATAAATTAAAAAATTATGATGACAAAATTAATAAAAGGTGATTTTTTGCCGAATTTCACTCTATTGAATCAATACAAAAAGGAAGAAAACAGCCACAGTTGGTTAGGTTCTCCTGTGGTAATTTATTTTTATCCGGACGACAATACGCCAATTTGTAAGGCACAGGCATGTTCATTCAGAAACAGATTCGATGAATTTAAAAACCTTGGGGTACGGGTTGTTGGTATTAGTTTTAACAAATCTGAAACCCATTACAGGTTTTCTGAAAAGCTTAACCTCCCTTTTACCTTATTGAGTGACGTAAAGGATAAAGTCCGCAAATTATTTGGTGTACCTAAAGCTATGTTGGGTATGGCTCCAGGGAGAGTTACTTATGTTTTTGATGGTAATGGCAAGTTGATTTATATTCATAATGCCTTTTTACAGTCTGAAAAGCATGTAAAGGCGGCTTTGGATAGCTTGAAAAAGAATAATTGATTGTTATTTTTCATTGTTTATAATCACTGTTCCTTCTATATTTTCACAAACCTAGCTATTATTTTCTCTGAATATTTTGAGAAAATACTCCTCCCTGTATAGTGTGAAATCATATCCCTTTGCAGAACATGCTCTTCAAAAAAATGCATCCGGAATCCACTTTGTCCATTGCTTTGTATTTCATTGGGCAGGGTTTTGGAAATATCAACCTGATTGAATTTTTCAAATTTAATATTGCTGATGAACAGAGTTTTGATGAATAATCTTAACTTTAAGATAAACAATTACATAATTTGTCAATATTTAATTTCTTATTTTATGAAAAGAGTAACCGGAATCGGGGGCATTTTTTTTAAAGCAAAAGACCCCCAGGCATCTAAAGATTGGTACAGGAAACACCTCGGAATAGAATCCGATCAGTATGGTGGAGTATTTAGATGGTTACAAAAGGATAAGCCGGAAAAAGAGGGAAGTACTACATGGAACCCTTTTCCGGAAGATACGGATTATTTTAATCCCGGCAATCAGGAGTATATGATAAATTACAGAGTGGAAGACCTCGAGGCATTATTACCCCTGCTTAAAGAAGAGGGGGTTACTATTACAGGGGACATGCAATCCTTTGAATACGGTAAATTCGCCTGGATAATTGATCCGGAAGGAAATAAAATTGAATTATGGGAACCGGCAGATGAAAGCAGCTTTTGATTTGCCAAGTTTAATAATTAGCATGTTTCCTTTTTGCTTTAAAGCAAAAAGGAAACATGCTAAAAGGACTATTACACATTAAACATAAACTCTAGCAAATCTCCGTCAAGCACGACATATTCCTTGCCTTCCTGACGTAAAGTACCGGTTTCCTGAGCGCCTTTCCATCCGTTATTTGCCACAAAATCGGTATAGGCAACAGTTTTTGCCTTGATAAATCCACGTTCGAAGTCGGTGTGGATTACCCCGGCCGCACCAGGTGCCTTTGTGCCTTTTGTGATTGTCCAGGCACGTACTTCCTGTACCCCTGCTGTAAAATAAGTAATCAGGTTCAATATGTTGTAACAGGCATTGATTACTTTGTTGACTCCCGGTTCTTTCAATCCAATGTCTGATAAAAATTCCATGCGTTCTTCATAGGAGTCCAACTCAGCGATATCTGCCTCTATAGCAGCACTTACAAAGATAGTCTCTGCTTTTTCATCTTTCACTGCTTCAAGAAAGGCTTGCGTATAGGCATTGCCATCATTAACAGATTCTTCGTCAACATTACAAACGTAGATAATAGATTTGGTAGTCAATAGCTGCATTTGTCTGATAAATTCCTCTTCTTCATCCGATTCATAATCAAAACTCCTTCCGGGTTTTCCTTCATCGAGGTGTTGCAAAAACCTTTCTAAGAGATTCACCAGCTTAAGAATCGCCTTGTCTCCGGTCTTGGAAAACTTCTTTTGTTTTTGAAGGTTTTTTTCAACAGTTTCCATGTCTTTGAATATCAACTCCATGTCAATCGTCTCCTTGTCCCGGACAGGATTAACGTCTCCGTCTACATGAACTATATTGCCATCGTCAAAGCAACGAACTACATGAACAATAGCATTCACCTCCCGGATATTTCCCAAAAACTGATTGCAAAGGCCCTCCCCTTTACTTGCCCCCTTTATCAATCCTGCTATGTCGACAATGTCAATAGTGGTGGGTACTACTCTGTTCGGGATGACTATTTCTTCCAATTGTGTCAATCGCTCATCGGGCACTGTTATTGTCCCTATGTTGGGTTCTTTTGTTGCAAAAGGATAATTTGCAGCCAATGCCTTTGCAGAGGATAATGCATTGAAAAGTGTTGATTTTCCTACATTGGGTAGTCCTACGATTCCACATTTTAATGCCATGATTTATGCTTGTTTTGATAATTAATAAAATTCAATATTTGTTGCCTGAACAGGCTGAAACTTTTAATGCCGCAAAAGTACAATTTATTTGTGAAAGTCCTAAATTCTGTTTAGTCTATCTTTTCTTATTTTATGAATGATTTCTTATTTCTGTTTTTTACTCAGATTCCTGTTATTGTAATTTTAACTTTCATATTTTTTTGCAAAAAGAATATATTTAGATTTTTTTATATAACTTGGATTAATTAAATAATTATTCTATTTATTATTCATAACATTATGAAAGTAATTTGTTCAGGTTGTAATGCAGCAAACAGTTCAGAAAACTCTATCTGTAGTTCCTGTCAAAAAGAACTCTTGCCGGATTTTAAAAGCAAATTTCAAACTAAAAAAGGGCAAATCTTATCCTTTATGGACCTGTTCGATAAAATCGATCAGCTTGAAAGCCGTCTTTCTTTTGTAGAGCAAAATTTCAAGGCTGTTTCTGATGAAAAGGAAATTGTAGAAAAATTGCCGCAAAAAGAAACAGAGAAGGAAACAGTTAAAGAAATTCCGAAAAAAGAACCTGAAAAAGAAAAGACTTTCTCTGTCCCTGAAATACTCCCGGATTCACTTGAAGAATTGAAGTCTCTCCTCACAAGAGTCGAAAAGGAAATGTATGAAGCCAGGATTTCTGCAGATTTAGCCCTTCATGCTGATTTGTCTTTCAATTCCAAAAAAATTGAACGCAAAATTAAAAGATTGGAGGAACAGATTCAGTATGATAAAGAAAATCCTGAAGATGAATCACCAGATACAGAAAAAACTCCTGAAAAGAAACCCGGATCAGAACCTGAAAATGAAAAAGAGGAAATAAAGAAAAAATACCCCAATTCAATTCCTGCACTCAAGGCTATGTTGGAACATAATGTTTCTGCAATGCAAAAAGCTTTGGAAAGTGGTCAAACCAAAAAATTTGAAGAATTAAAGGGGGAGGAAACAGAATTAAACCTGCGGATAACCAATCTGCAACTCGCTGAACAATACGCCAAAAAGGAAAATCAACCAGAAAAAACGGAGGAAAAGGAATCTGAAAAATCACCTGAAAAGCAAATTAACAAACGCCTGGTTTTCGAAATTGAACAGGAACTCTCTGCTGTATGGAAAGCTAAGAAAAAAGCACTCGCAGCGCAGAAAATTGTTCGGTTGGCCAGCCTCTCAGAAAAAGAAACCGAACTAAAAAAAGAACTTCAGCTCGCTCAGGAAGGCCTGATTCAAAAACGTCAGCCCAAAGATTTATCCGAATCCTCAAAGCCTGAAACCAAAGAGAAGGTAGCTGCTGTGTCTTCTGCCAAATCAGCGAAGAAAACCAAACCGCAGGCCATTAAAAAAATTAAGGTGAAGCCTCAGGGGCCCACCGCCTTTGAGCAGTTTTTTGCTCCGGTCAATAACGGAATTGAACTGATAAAACAAAGATACCTGCATTTCAAAAAGGAAGGGAAATTGCCACAGTTTTTCTTAATTCCTACCGGTGTTCTTACACTCCTTATTGCCTTTGGCTATGTAGCTCAATATTCTGCAGTGACCTATTTTGGGGACTACCTTACTCAAATCAAACTGGGCTTTGGATTTATTTGTTCCACAGCCGCAATTGCTATCGGTATCAAATTGAGCAAAAGGGACAAAAAATACAAACAATTTTCTGAAGCACTGATGGGACTTGGCTTGTCACTCAATTATATATTTATTTATTACCTCTCAGCTGACCCGCCACTTATAGGTCCTTCCACAGGTTTTGTGCTTATTTTCATCAACACCGCAGCTTCGGTTTTCTTTTCCCTGAAATATGAATCCAAAGTTATTGCCCTGCTTGCCTTATTAGGTGGTGCCTTTGCCCCTGCCTATCTGAAATCAACGGGAGAGAACACCCATATTTATTTTGCCTATCTATGGGTTTTATGTGCTTCCTCTGCCTTTGTAGCCTTCCGTTTACGTTGGGAACTGCTCAATTTTATCTCCTTTTTGTTGGTTACACTTATACTGGGGTCTAATGTTTATTTTTATTATGCTTCTCCAAAAGCCTTGGCTGACCCGATTTATCTGCTTTTGTTTCATGCTTTTGCCTATCTCTATGCCTATCTCAGCCTCTTTGACGGCAGACAAACCCGCAAAAAACAGACGACGCTTTCTGTCATTACCCTTATTGGTGCACAGGCTGCTATGATGTTAAGTCTGTATTATGTTTATGGCAATCATAAAGAACACTACTACACGCTTGGATTGGCCTATCTGCTCAACATGATGCCCTTTGCAGCTTTGACGATCATCTATTATAATAAATGGTCAGAAAAACAAAAAACATTGCTTATTGCTGTGTCAGCTACCTTTGTTGCTGCTGCGGTTCCTGCCTATTTCGGATTGGCATACCGCGGACAACTGTGGGCCCTTCAGGGATTAGCCCTTCTGACAGGTGGGATGATTCTCAAATTGTCGGATGTCAGAAGATTGGCCTATGTAGTTGTAGCTGCCGGCCTGCTAAATATGTTCTTTAATTTGAATGACCTTCCAAATGTCCAAGATGCTGTTTTATTGACAAAAGGCTATGTGAACCTTTGGTCAATAGGTATTATATTAATTATCGGCTCTCTTTTATTCAAAAAATATCAGGACAGCCTGCTTGATTATGAGAAGAAATTTCCCTTTGTGTTGCATCAGGTGATTTCTGTATGGGCAGTTGCTGTTTTCTATATTACTACTTTTCACTACTGTTCTAAATACCTGCCCTATTTTACACATGAGTACCTTGGTATAATCTGGGCAGTTCAGGGTTTGATTATTCTCTCAGTCAGCCTGCAGTTCAAACTGATAACTTCCCGTTTGATCTCCTATGTCTTTGTTTTGGGAGGCCTTGTTGTTATGTTGGCAAATCTGACCTATATGCCTGATAGGGTAGAGGGTATGTTGTTTACTCAGGGATATATCAACCTGTGGACTATTGGTCTTGTGTTGATTGCTATGGCACTCTTATTTATGAAATTTAAGGATGTTTTAAATGAAAATGAATCCCGTCTGCCTTCATTTGTAGCTGAAATTCTTGCTGTGTGGGGCATGTTTGTGTTCTACTTTACAAGCTTTTACTTCATGGAATATTTTGCCTTTAACCTGGCACTCATTCCAATGTTTGTACTTCTATTATGGAATAATTACAAAAAACTCTATGTCGCCGAATTTTTAGGTCTGTCGCAAATTTTCGTACTTTTTTATGTAATTGCGATGTCTATGATAGTCTCCGCTTCCTATCATTTCTCTGATCAGGAATTATTTGCTCAGCTGGCTATTGTGGAAGTATTTTTTGTATTGTGGTTTATGAAGATGTTTTATGAAAAAGCAATTCCGGATGCGCCTCAGTACAAGCATGATTCGGCTGCAAAGGCAAGGGTCTTGTTTTATTTTCTACTCCCTTTTGCCTTTCTCGATTCCTTCAATCAGGGTTTACCCGAATATATCCTTTATGGTTTGTGGATTTCCTGCGCGATAAGTTTTGTTTTGGCTGAATTTACAAAAAGCAAGGTCATCCTCCTTGAGTTTTTGGGTTTGGCGGGTTTTGCTGTCCTGGTATCCTTTATAAAAATTAATTATTTTGCTCTTTTGCTTGGTAATGCCTTATTCTTTGCGGTCTCCTACTACAAAAGATCATGGGAAGAAGCTGCCTTCGATAAAACCGATTATCAGTTCATTTTCCTGCTGACACCCTATTTTGCGATCGCCTCAGTCAGTTTAATCTGTTTCAAGGCCTTTGGGGAAGATTTATTCTCCGCTGTTTCTGTTACTTCCTTCTGTATTCTGACTTTGGTAAATCTCGGTCATAAATTAGCCCCTGTCCGCAGGACTATGCTTATCGCTTACAGAGTGGCATGGGCGGCTATTTTTATTTCTCTTGGTTTTCTGTTTATACAATTGGAGGGCTATGTTGCCCCTTCCGGAACGAATTGGGTAGGCTTTATATCTTTATTATTATCACTTGCCTGGTCACACAAGATGATTTACATGGCCGATATTCCTTATGAAGGGAATAAAAACAGTCAGGAATGGAAGATTGAATCTGTTTTACTGCATTTCATGAATATTTGTTTTTATTCTGTGCTGCTTTTTTATATTACCGGAGATAAATTTTCCATTGCCCTCACAATTGTTCTGTTTTTACATGCAATTGCTTTATTGTTTAATGCCTTGTCGTCTGATTTCAAGCATTTGACAAAACTCTATATAGGTATTTTTGCGGTGGCTTTAGTCAAACTGTTTTTTGTCGATATGAAAGATGCTGAAACCATCGAAAAGATTTTGGTATTCATTCTTGTCGGTGTCAGTTGCCTCGTAGCAGCTTACTTCCTGATTAAATACAATGAAAAGAATAAATCGGAATCAGAATCCACAAAGGATGGGGAGAACGAGTTAGATGTTTAAGAATAAATAGGCCTTACAAAAAAAGGATTGACTTCTTTTTTGATGTCAATCCTTTTTTTTGTTTTTTTATTACTGATTACTGTGCAAAATGCAACAACCTGTCTTTAGAAAAACGCTTTGTTCGTTGTTTCATGATTTCAATCACTTCTTCCTCAGAAGCAAAGGTGTTGCCGTTGATATTGACAATATATTTTGCCAATGTTTTATAACGTTTGAACATCAGAAAGACCCAAACCATATGAAAATCCAAGCCGTCAAAAATCAATGATTTGTTGTCAGCATATTTCTGTATGTTTTGCTGAAATTCCACCGGCATGTCGGTCCAATGCATGTTTGGTACCAAATGATGACCAATATGATAGCCGTCATTAAAACATTTTTTGTTATATCCTGAATTGATGCAGGTAATACTACTAGTGAAGTCATTCCCGGGGTTCGTGGCATCAATAAATGCATGCTGCCCCCAGTTGCCTGACATCATACCGAGTCTTACTACAATCAGAGGAATGACAAAAACGGCCATTGTTGCCCCCAAATTGAGAAAGAAACACAGAAGAGCCAAAATGATCATATATAAATATTCTGTCCTTGCAGCTTTTATAGCCAGTGCGTTCTTTTTAGAACTGAAAAAGTATTGTGCCAGTTCTATAATACCAATTAACATAAACCTGAAATAATAGTGCAGAAAACCCAAAAAGCTATCACGCTGAAAAGGCATAGTAGTACTTTTATCCTTAGGCATGTTACCTTCATTATGATGCATTCCCATGTGATGGTAGAAATACAAATCAGGAGATTGTCCCATAAATACGCCCAAAAACCAAGGGATGTACTTGTTCCACATATTGTGTTCCTTTTTGAAAAAAGGGCGGTGGCTTGTGTTGTGAAGCATCAGAGTGTAGGGGCCAAGAAATATAACAATACATAAAATAAAATGTACCGCTGCCCAGGACCACCAAAGATTCCCTGTAAGTAAAGGTAGATACAATAATATTGCAGAAGGTACCAAAGTGAAGGTAATCTTAAGCATCAGATAGATAAATGGCAAGTCTCTCTCGTCTCGTATTTTGCTCAAAAAGTACTTGTCAAGGCCTTTTAGTTCTTTTTTTACAAAAACAGGGTCAGTGATTTCCGGTAATGCTCTCATCGTAAATTAGATTGATTTTGAAATTCGGCACAAGATACGTTTTTTTTACCTTCAATGATGAATTTATTTCTGAAAAACAATTCCTCAGGTCAATTTTAATACTAAATTTTCATTTTCAGATCTGTGAGAATCTTTTTATTTTATTTAATAATCAAATAATATCTATCAATTTATTGTAAAAACAGGAATGGTTCAGGATAAAATAATTGCTCTTTCGTCTTTTTTAATAAAAAAAATATTAATTTATCTTCAATAAAAAACAGGTATTATGATCATGAAAAAAACAATCCACTATTCAGGATTTATAATTAGTTTAGTTTTGATGCTAGTCCTTTTGTCAGGCTATTCTGTAGATTATTCTCCGGTAGAAAAAAATAAGAATCCCCGGCTTTCACAAAAAGAATATAAAAGGAATCTTCGGCTTCAAACCAGAAAGGCTAAACTGAAAAAGCGATTTGGCAGATCAAAAAGTGAAATTCAGAGGAAGAGGATAAAAAAGAAAATTTACCATATTGAGCAGAAACAGAAGACAGACCGCAACCCTGTATTTGGTATAACGGGCTTTGTGTTGTCCCTTGTAGCTATTTTGTTGTTTATTATTTGGCTCTTTGCCATGTTGTTTTCATTAGTATACGGATATTCCGTTCTCTCCGTATTGTTTTTGCTTTACGGAGCTTTTGCAGCAGGACTCACAGGTTTGATACTTTCAATACTCGGAATTGTATTGGCATCCAAAAGGTCAGATATCTTTTCTGCGCGCGGTCTTTCAACGGCAGGAATGATCATTGCTTCTGTGATTTTGGCAATTCTTTTGTTCGCAGCTATACTTTTCTTCCTGTTTTTATAAGAATTTATTGTGTAGATACAGCCGCTGACAGAAAAGAGGGTTTTCGAATATTTAATTCTGATGAGTTTACCTTACGGAGATTTCATCTGCAAAGATCCAGGTAGTTCCTCCTGCACCTAAATGCCATTCAGGACAGACTCCATAGTTTTTTGCTATGATTTTGATGTAACGGATTTTCTTTTTCTTTTTTAATTGCAGCAAAAAATTTTTTCTTGAAGACAAATAGTCATTGTCAGGAATATCACACTTTATTGTGCCAGCTAAAATAAATTTTTTGCCATCCTGAGAATAATAATATTCAACTTCCGGTGGGTAAAAAATCCAGGATCGGATATCCTGAAGAAAACCCGCTTCCATTTCTGATATTTCCACTGAGCGCCCCAAATCTATTTCTACATTCATATCTTCCCTGTACCCTTGCCAGGAACCTGTTCTGTAATTTGGTCCGCCACGCAATTGATCAATCAGGGCCCTGTCCCCGCCGGCTGAATATTGATTGGCATAGGTTGAATTTATGGTAATTTTTCTGCTGTCGTCTATTTTCAGGTATTCTTCGGAAATAACTTTACTGCGGGTTCCGTCAGGATGAATGGTAATGGCCTTGAATGTTGTGCTTGAATCAATAAATAAGGCCTCTGAATATCTAAGACTGTTGCTGTCGGGCATGCTCTTATCTGTACTGTAAAAGATAGTACAATCCATACAGGCAGTGCCCATTTCAACTTTCATGCTGTCTACAAATGTTTTTCCACTTGTAGAAATAAAAGGGGATGTAACAATTAAAAATTCATTAATTTGAGATGGTGGAATTGACTGATTGGCAATTCCCCATTTTTTGTTTGGCCTGTTACCCATTTCAAAAATTATCTCTCCTCCTTTCATAATATCATGGTGTTGCAGATAGGTTTTGTTATAACTAAGGCCATTCAGCTTCACGGATTGTATATATTTATTACTCTTACTAAGCTGATGAGCTTTAATGACAAATTTTTTCCCGTTTTCCAGATTAAGGGAGGTTTTGTTGAAAGTCGGGGTACCCAGCGTATAATAATCAGAACCCGGAGTCACCGGATAGAATCCCATAGCACTTAAATTATACCAAGAAGACATTTGTCCGCAATCTTCATTGCCCGATAAGCCATCAGGAGCATTCTGATACATTTCTTTCATAATTTGATGCACCCTTTGCTGTGTTTTCCAGGGCTTGTGGATGTAATTATACAGATAGGCAACATGATGACTTGGTTCATTGCCATGTGCATATTGACCGATCAAACCGGTAATATCCACCTGATGTCTTCCTTCGAGATCACTTTCCGCTTCAAACATATTATCGAGCATTTTCTCGAAATTATCAGGACCTCCCATCAATTTTACCAGACCTGCAATATCCTGAGGAGCAAAGAAGGTATATTGCCAGCCATTAGCCTCTGTATAATTAAAGTTGACTTCACTTGGGTCGAAAGGGGAGAACCATCCCCCGTGAATTCTCCCTCTCAGGAAATTGGTAGAAGGATCGTAAAGGTTTTTGAAAGCCTGTGCTCTTGTGATATAAGTCTGATAGATACTGTCCTTTCCCAATGATTTTGCCATCTGAGCAATACACCAGTCATCATAGGCATATTCCAGTGTTTTTGAAACGGATTCCGCTTCTTCATCACAGGCAATAAAGTTATTCTTTTTAAAAAATTCAAGGCCAAGATGTAGCTGATTGCCACTATGTTGCATGGCTTCAAGAGCTAGGTCGGTATCAAAGTCCTTTATGCCTTTTGCATAGGCATCAGCTATTGCCGAAACAGAATGATAACCAATCATACATCCTGTATAGTTGCCGGCGAGCTCCCAAACAGGCAATTGACCCCCTTGCTGATATTGTGCCAGAAAGGTTTTTATAAAGTCGAGGCTTCTTTTACGCTGCAGGATAGTGTAAAGTGGATGCGTCCCTCTGAATGTATCCCAAAGGGAAAAAATTGTGTAATAGTCAAAGTCTTTGGCAGAATGTACTTTAGCATCTGTGCCCCTGTACTGACCATCAATATCCATAAAGGTATTCGGAACAATAAAAGAGTGGTAAAGCGCGGTATAAAATATAGTTTTCTGATCCTCACTTCCCCCTTCAATTTCGACTTTTTTAAGTTCCTTTTCCCAGATGTTTTTGGCGTCGGTTTTAATTTTTTCAAAATCCCATTCAGGAATTTCCTTTTCAAGGTTTTTGCGGGCACCTTCGGCAGAAACAGCCGACATGCCCACCTTGACCAATAATTCCTCATTTTCAGAATCAAAATGAAGCTGTGCATTGACATTTCCAAAGCCTTCAGACCGGAGGATATTTTTTTTAATAAAAGGCCTGGAAAATTGAAGATAAAAATAGAAATGTTGATCTGTTGCCCATGCATCCGACCTCCTGACCCCTTTTATTGTTCTGTCGTCAACAATTTCAAAATCTGCCTCCAGCAATTTATCCCTGTGCTGAAGGTCTAGCATTACAGTTTGAATACTGTCTTTAGGAAAAGTATACTGATGCATTCCACATCTAGTTGTTGTACTTAGTGCCACCTTGATATTGTCATCTTTCAATACTACTTCATAATATCCGGCAGTGGCCTTTTCTGTGTTTTTGTCAAATTCAGAATGATAGGCAGTATATTCCAGCGTAGGATCTTTTTTGTCGGAGTGTGGCATCAATAGCAAATCGCCATAATCAGAAACTCCAGTACCACTTAGATGCGTGTGGCTGAAGCCATAAACAATAGAATCGCTGTAATGATAGCCCGAACAACCGTCCCATCCCGTCAGTCTTGTATCAGGGCTTAATTGCATCATTCCGAAAGGAAGCGTTGCCCCGGGATAGGTATGTCCGTGGCCACCGGTACCAATAAAAGTGTTAACATACTGTGTCAGTCCGGCTTGTAGTTCTGATTTCTCCTGATCGGAAGCGAAACAACTTGACATTAATAACAATATAAGGAGTAATTGTCTGTACATCAGATACATTTTTCAGAATCGCTGATTTGTAAAATCGAAATTCATTAGAGAATTAAAAAGGGTTTCTGTTCTATATTGATTCCTTCTCAATGAAGGAGTTGTTTTCTACATGTTTCCAAACCAAAGCAGCAGCGCCTAAAATAGCGGCATGAGCTTCAGGAACAGTTGAGAGTAAAATATTTACCTTGTCCTTGTATAAGTTAAGTAAATATTTTTCCATATACTTTTTAGCAGGTTTTAAAATCAAATCTCCGGAATTGGCCAAGCCACCAAATAATATGATTGCCTCCGGGCTGCTGACAGCCACAGTGTTAGATAAACTGAATCCGAGCTTTTTTCCTGTGTAATCAAAAATCTGTAGTGCCAGTTCATCTCCTTTTTCAGCACATTCTGCAATTCCTTTCGAACAAATTTTGGTAAGTTCTCTGAGTATAGAGCGGGTTTTATCTTCTTGCAGCATTAAATTAGCAGTTCGGACTATACCGGAAGCTGAGACATAGGTTTCCAGGCATCCCTTTCTGCCACAGGTACAATCTCTTCCATCTTCTTCAATAATAGTATGTCCTAATTCACCAGCAAAAGCATCATGCCCGTAAATCAATTCGCCGTTTGAGACAAAACCACTACCCAGGCCTGTGCCCAGAGTAATAATGATGAAGTTTTTCATGCCTTTTGCAGAACCGAAAAGCATTTCACCGATTGCAGCAGCATTCGCATCATTTGTCAACAGAACAGGAAGATCAAAAAAATGTAAAAACATGCTTTTCAGGTCAGTGATACCTTTCCAGGGTAGATTAGGAGGATGTTCTACAGTCCCTTTGAAAAAATTGCCGTTTGGGGCACCAATTCCGATACCACAAAGCTCAAAATCTGAATGATTTTGAATGACTTCATTTATTTGAGCAGATACTACTCTTACGAATTCCTCAGGGGATTTAAATTCAGCAGTTTTTATTTTACCCTTTATAATGACCTTTCCAATGTGGTTAACAAATCCCCATACCGTATTCGTTCCACCAATATCTATTCCTACAGCTACTTTCATTTATCTAAAATGATTTTTTTTTGATTTTGTTGTGAATATTGTTTACCTCTTTCAACCCTGCTGAACAGTACCACGGATGTAGTTCAAGTTCAAGACTCCCTGCCTGAACCGCAGGGTCCGTTTTGCAAAGTGCTTCAGCCTCTTCTATCGTTTCCACATCAAAAATATAAATACCCCTGTAAGGACCCTCGTCCATAAAAGGACCTGCAACTACTAAAACCCCTTCTTCTGCCATACGATTAATATTCTTCATATGTCCCTGCATTAACTTTTTAGCCTCTTCCTGGTTTTCAGGTTTTTGAGTACCGGTTTTAAGAAAGGCAAGAACGTATTTTCTCATTCCGTAATCATCTGCTCCCAAACGTTTTGAAAGGAGACTATCAAAGTCAGTTTCCTTTTCTTCCATTTTGTCTTCACCCGCAACTTCCTGCGTAGCCCCCTTAGTTTCTTTTCCCGGTGAATGGCACCCCAGGTTGACAGTCATTAATATAAATAGTAAAAAAATAAATTTACCCATATTGTTTAATTTTTATTTAATTACCGGCAAAGTTATTTCAAATTGTACTTTATAAGGGTCTCTTCTGTCAACTTTTTTGTTGTAATGAATATTTCCATTGTGATTCTCAATTATCTGATGTATAAGATAACCACCAATTCCTGAATGTCCGGTTTCTCCGGCATAGTTACCATACCCTATGAAATCTTCAAATGAAAAATCAACAGGAAAAGCTTTACCATCATTTTTATATTGAATAATAACCTCTTGCTGATCAGCAGAAAGACCAATTCTGAATTGAATAGTATATTTTTTATTTTTATTCACAAAACCATGTCTTTTCGCATTTTCGATTAAATTGGTAAAAACTGTAGAAAGTTGCGTATTGTCTATTTTTGTATAGATAGGGATTTCTATTTCCTTCTCATCTTCCTCTACTTCCAGAAGAATAGAAAAAGTGGGTTCGTTCAAATATAGTTGCTGAATGCCTTTCAGAAAATCCTTTACTTTTACGAGTTTAAGATTAAGTTTGCTGCGGTCTGCTTTTATGATATCCCCTGTTGAATCAATACTGTTGATAGAGTGTATAAGGATAGATTCTATACGGTCTAGAATGGTATGTAAATTATCTATATTACTTATGTCTTCTCCTTCGAAAACAGGAAAAACAGGTTCCTTGAAGTTAACAGGGCTTTGTTCACTATGTTTGTCTTTCAGGTAATCCTTCAGGTTTTTAAATTCTGTCAATACAGCAGGCAATTTATTACCGAGTTCATGTTGCAAAGAAGAAATAATTTTATATTGTTCACTCTGTGCCTTTTGTTTGCCAAGGTTTAAATCCTGGCGCAACTTTTCAACCTTTTGTTCTTCTTCTCTGAGTAATAAAATTTTTGATTCTTTTATTGTAGATGATTGTTCTTCAAAAGAAGGCAGATTAATCTGTAGTGCCTCAAACTCCAATTCACTGATGGCTTTCGATTGATAATCACTTTTGTACATGTTGAGTTGTTGAACAAAAAGGCTATCATGCAATTTGAGCAATAAGTATTCAATAAGAATTTTTGTTTCATCAATCCTGAAAGTCATGATGTTTTCATTGACAAGAACAGGTGTCTCGTTGAATATAAAATATCCTGCACGTAATTTTTTTCCTGTCCGTTTAATCAACAAAACACTTTCATTGATCAATTGTCCTGCTATCTGTTTTGCATTATCAGTAGTCTGACATTTTTCAATATCTAAAAGATAATCACTTATAGAGCTTCCAAGGTCCTGCGGTCTGATATAGGGGATGTTTTGATGAGGATTGTTATCGAACCAAAGCGTTGGCTTCTCTGTTTTAAAAATGTCTTTTAACTGAATGAGTCCGCCATGTTCTTCAAGATATCTTAACTGAGAAATAAAGGGGGAAGCATATCTTTTTGCATCAAGATTATACTCGTTCAGAATAATGTGATGTAAAGAAACATTGGCAATACAATCTTTTAGTTCAGGGGTGCAATCCATATTTAGATTATGAAAAGCATCAGAAATATTGTCTATGTGTTTCTGTGTTAGTTCTCTGTTTAATTTTGATTGTGATTTTACCTTCAGGTTTGCACCGTTGATAAAAATAATATGCTCTCTCCTTGCAATTGCTTTTTTCTTTTTTATTACCAAAATACAAACAGGAATACCTGTAGCATAAAGCAATCCGTAAGGAAGTGTTATTACCGCTTCAATTAAATCTCTTCTGATTAGGAATTCTCTCAGTTTTCTATCCTCTTTATCATTTACCAGCGATTGTATCGGCAAAAGAATAATCATCTGACCTTCTTGATTCAATTTGTTAAGCATTTGTTGAATAAACAAATTATTGGAGCTTACGAGCGGATTGTTCAGGTCTAAAGGTATTGAGATATAACGCTGATCTTTTATATGTTTTGTAGCTAGGTGTTGACCGAAAGGGAAGTGAGAAACTGCTATGTCAACTTTCAGGGGATTAGATTCTTTTTCTGTAAGACTATTTCCATGGCAAACCTTTGCATGATAGGCACCGTTAACCAGAAGGTTCATTTTACATAGTGCCCAGTTGTTAATGTTCTGTTCATTAGCAATTATATCAATATTCGGAAGCTTGTTGATAAAGGCAATAAGAGAAGAACCCTGACCTGCAGCAGGGTCATAGATCAATTCTCCGCCTTTTGGTTTTGTGAGAGAAGATAGTAGTTGATTAATCATCTTCGGACTAGTGCGTCGTCTTCCTTCGGTTCCGCCCCCGGAGGCTGTCCTGTACAAGCTTTCATTAAAAAATGTTCCGAACTCTGAAATGGAAATTGCTTTAGTTGAAAAGTCAAGTTTCTCAAGCATCAAGACTATCTGTAATAGTAACTGAGGATTTTTTTCCTTAGTCAAAGCAGAAACAAAAGGTGAAAATATGTTTTGTATAAAATCGTTTCGTTCAGAAAATCTGACAAGGGTTTCTGCCAATTGAATTGTTGCCTTTTCAGGTTTGTCTACAACGGCTTTTGTGAATTTGTCTGACCAGCTATAGTCCTCTTCTGTAGTTTCAAGAAAATTTATCTGCTTTTCTTCATTTAAAGCCAGAATACGTTTGTAAAAAACCAAAGAGAATAATACATTACTTGCATTTGATGCATCCCAAACACCACGAAGGGCATCTAAAGTAGAAAAAAAAACGGTTTCTAATTGCAGTGCTTGTTCTTTGGTCTCCATTCAGATATTATGTGTGTTTTATTGAAACCCGCTAAATAATCAGGAATTTAGGAACCTAAATATAATAACATTTTGAATTATAATTCCAAAACGCTTTAAATTATTTATGCTTATTGGCTTTTGATTGTATCTTTGTTAAAATTCATCTTGTTTTTATTTTAACATTTTATACCTCATAATTAATTGGTTTATGGACAAACACATTTCAAATGATCCGCTTCATGGGAAAACTTTGCTGATTATCCTGGAGTATCTTGTGGAGTTTTATGGTTGGGACCATCTGGGGTATAAAATTAATATCCGCTGTTTTAATTTTGATCCAAGTATTAAATCCAGTCTGAAATTTCTGAGAAGGACTCCATGGGCAAGACAAAAAGTGGAAGATTTATATGTGGATACTATTTCTAAAACCAATGATTAATTATTATTATCCGATCTGATTTGATTATTATGGAAAAATGTCCCTGCAATAGCAATTTACTTTATTCAGATTGTTGTTCTCCTATTCTGGAAGGAAAAATACAGGCACCTACTGCCGAAAAATTGATGCGTTCCCGTTACACGGCTCATGTAAAAAATAAGATTGATTATATAGTCAATACTTTTCATCCTGACACCCGAAAGAATACTAAAAGATCAACTATTGAACAATGGGCAAGCAAAACCTCCTGGCAGGGTCTTGAAATTATAAATGTTTCTGCAGGAGGGGAAAATGCAGAGATGGGCAGAGTGGAATTTAAAGCCCTCTATAAGATTGATAAGCGATTGAAATTTCATCATGAAGACTCTCTGTTTCAAAAAATTGAGGGCCTTTGGTATTATGTTGATGGCATTACACCCAAAACTCAGCCAAAACGAAGTTTCAAAACCGGAAGAAATGACCCTTGTCATTGTGGTAGTAATAAGAAATTTAAAAAATGTTGCGGCAAAAATTCTTAGTCCTCTCTTTTGTTCTTAACTTCATAATTCTTTTTTTATGCTAATTCTATTTCTATGACTTTTCTTGATGCTATTCAGGCTGACTGGATCTTTTACCTTATTAATATCCTTGTTTTTGTTGTGGTGGTCATGGTAACTTACTTGTATGCTAATGGCAAAAAGGTTGAAGCGGTTGCAAGATTACAGGCTCAGATTCAACAAATTCAACTGCAGCAGAATGATAAACTTTTTTCTCTGGAAGATGAATATAAACTCAAAAAAGAAAGAATCAGGCTCATTCTTAAAGATATGGAAGCGCAACTCAGTGCCAAAGATGTCGATATGCTTCAATCCAGAAGAAACGAACTAAGCAACGTTTTTGTTATGGAATATCGCGAAACAATGCACCGATATGCCAGGTTAGCTGATCAGTATTATGAATTGCATCCACCAAAATATCAGGAATTTGTTCGGAATTGTATCTTCCCCTTTCTCGATACAAGCAGAAAAGTACTTGCAGCTGTCAATGCTTCCGTTATTATGAAAACCATAGGCACTTCCAATCCTGTAAGATTCAGTTATAAGGATTTTGATTTCGCTTTTGATATGATTCGCAAACATCCTACCTATTCTTTCAAAAAGGAAATGAAAAGCTACCTTAAGGAACTGGGCTTCAAACCTGCAGACCTTGACTGATCATTATTATAAATCATTTTTATTGTATAAAATTAAAAAAGCCATTTACTTGTCGTAAATGGCTTTTTAGATTTCTTTGCTATTGAATCATTTAATTAAACTCTGTCGCACAAGCTTCTCTTTCCTGACCTTTGAAAGCTGCCATAGGTTTCAGTCCGAGTAATTCAAACATCATTTTGTCCTGATTGACATCCGGGTTTGGAGTTGTCAGTAATTTCTCACCTGCGAAAATTGAACTAGCACCTGCCATAAAACAAAAAGCCTGTTCTGTAACGGACATTTCCTGACGACCTGCGGATAAGCGAACCTGAGATTTTGGCATTATTATTCTCGCAGTAGCTATCATTCGGACCATTTCCCATACCGATACCCTTTCCTGATTCTCCAAAGGGGTTCCCTTTACAGCCACCAATGCATTGACAGGGACTGATTCAGGATGTTTGGGTAAGTTAGATAAAGTATGTAACATTGTTATTCTGTCCTCTTTAGTTTCACCTAATCCTATAATACCCCCGCTGCAGACATTCAATCCTGTTTCACGTACATGTTCCAATGTGTCCAACCTGTCTTTATAGCTACGGGTAGTAATGATTTCGGCATAATGACCTTCAGAAGTATCCAAGTTGTGGTTATAGGCATGTAAACCGGCATCTTTTAATCTTTCTGCCTGTTCTTTTGTTAACATTCCCAGAGTGCAACAAACTTCCATGCCCAAAGAGTTTACCCCTTTAACCATATCAATAACTCTGTCAAATTGTTTATTGTTTTTGACATTTCTCCATGCTGCGCCCATGCAAAACCTGGTAGACCCATTTTGTGAGGCTATACTTGCCTTAGTCATAACCTCATCCAAAGAAAGTAATCGCTCAGGTTCCAAGCCTGTATTGTGATGAATTGATTGAGGACAGTAGGAACAATTTTCAGGACATCCTCCTGTTTTAATAGATAATAGTGTAGATACCTGAACTTCATTCGGGTCATTATACTGACGATGAACGGTCGCTGCCTGATATATGAGTTCAAGAACAGGTTTGCTGTAGATTGATTCTATTTCTTCTTTTGTCCAGTCATTACGTAAACTCATAATATGTTTTTTGAAGTTGAATTATGTGATTCTAACTCTTAGTTAAATTATATTGTAACCTTATCAAATTATTAATCGACGGCGCAAAAGTAATTAATATTATTTAACTTACAACTAGTTTAGCACCGGTTTTTTTTATGATTTATATCGAATATTCATTCAGTTTTTGTTTCTATGCTACATTGAATCATTAATGTTAACAAATTCTATTTTTGTTACAGGGAAGGGAAATGGTCGTGATAATGAACTCTTTGTGCCTGAACAATGTGTCTTTCATTATGGTAAACCAATATGTTGAGAATGTCGCCTAAGCTGATGCTGATGAAACCAAATAAAGCAAGAGAAATTCTTGTTTTTTCTATGTTTATCTTTTTAGAATCTGCTATCATCTCTAATAATGTGTTTTGATGATTGAGGAATTCCTCAACTATCTTTTGTCCCTCTAAATCGCTTGATGAATGTTGCCTGGGGTTGTATTTCCAGGGGGATTCTATCTGTTTTTTTATTTTATTGTCTTTGGTTAAACGGATTCCTTTTAATGTTCTGTTTCCCAGCCAGCTATGTTTGAAGAGGGTCGTTGGCTTCAAACGTTGTTTCTTAGCACTTGAAATAGCATTCAGGGTTGCAGGAAAATGTATTTTTGATACGTAATTTAAATGAAGGAGACATTCAGCGATACTCCATTTTGCTTTGCTTTCCTTCCAATTGATTTGATTGCTTGAAAAGTTAGAAAAATCTCTTTTGACTATCTCGGAAAGTCGCAGGCTTAACCTTTCAAGTTCCTTGATTAGTTCGGCAGTGGGTATTGCTTTGGGCATAAAAGTGAGAAGAAATTAAAATATTTTTAGTAATAATATTGTCATACCTGCACCTATTCCAACCAAACCGGAAGTTACTTTGTATGGAGTAAGCTTTTCATAAATGTCTTCACTTTTTTTTCTTGATGCCTCTCCCATGTCATCAAGGAATAAGTCCTGAAGCACGGGATATCCCAATAAGAAACCCATAATTAAACTAGAACCAATACAGGTGAAAGTACTGGTCATCATTAAGAAAGGAGAAGCCATTATTCTTGTAAAGCTGAAAAGTGTAAATGCACCCATTATTAAACTCCCGGCACCAATGAAACCCTCATAGGGTTTTATTTTGTTAATATATTCAGCAGAATCAGGCAGTTTTTGAATGACAACTGCTGAAGCAGCAAGAATACCCGCAATTATTACAATAATCGGAAATAAAACACCCATAACAATTTTGTTTTACTAATGAAAATATTTACTCTGAGTTAGCTATTTGTTTATATAAGTAAAGATAATTAAATACCTTTTAATTAAGCAAACGAATGCTTGATTAATTAATAATACGTATTATTTTCTGTTTTATCTCCTTTTTAACTCTCTTAATGTTTATTTCATATCAATTCATCAGAAATCATAAAAATAGTCTGAATATGTTCATATTATTTCATTTTCAAAACTTTAACATATTAATTTAATTGTACTTGGTGATTAATATCTTGTGTTTCAGTTTTATCTGAATGCCATTACTAAAACGTTATAGATTTTGATTGAGAATACTATTTGCTTGTAAATTCCCCTTTAATTTTTATCTAAATAAATTCATTTTCAATGCAATGAAATCAAAAGCTGTCAATATAAGTTGCGCAATCACATTTTTTTGTTAACTTTGCGGCATAATTAAAGCCCGGTTAATTCAACAGGCTTTAGGTATAGACTCAAAAATTCTATGTAATTAATGAACAGTGATTATTTAAATACAACAATTAATGTATACAAACAGGCAGCAGAAACCCCTGATGTAGGGCTATGTTGTACTACAACGCCTGTTTGGCAATTGCCGGGATTGAATATCCCTGATATCATGCTTGACATGAATTATGGTTGTGGTAGTACTGTACATTCAAGAGATTTGGTAAATAATCCCAGCATTTTATATGTTGGTGTCGGTGGAGGAATGGAATTATTGCAGTTTTCTTATTTCAGCAGAGCCAAAGGATCTGTTTTTGGCGTGGATATTGTGGATGAAATGTTGTCTGCTTCGAGAGCTAATTTTTTGGAAGCGGAAGCCCTCAACCCATGGTTTAAATCTGATTTTATAAAGCTTATTAAAGGTGATGCTTTAAACCTACCCATCGAAAATGAGTCTGTTGATGTAGCTGCACAGAATTGCTTATTCAACATTTTTACTTTAAAAGACCTTAAATTGGCACTAAAGGAAATGTATCGTGTGCTCAAGCCACATGGTAGATTAGTGCTGTCTGACCCTGTTTGTGATCAGGAAATGCCTGACAATCTCAGGAAGGATGACCGATTGAGGGCATTATGTCTTAGTGGTGCTATCCCCTTGAATGATTATATAAAAATGATTACTGATGCTGGCTTTGGAACGGTAGAAATAAGAGCAAAACGCCCTTATCGCATCCTTTCTCCTTTACATTACAATACAGATCATCTGATTTTTATTGAAAGTGTTGAAGTTTGTGCAATCAAAGACCCTATGCCAAATGATGGTCCTTGTGTTTTTACAGGGAAAACAGCCATCTATTATGGTGGTGATGAGAGTTTTGATGACCAAAAAGGCCATACACTTATACAAAATCAACCTTTGGCTGTTTGTGATAAAACAGCAAAAGCTTTGGCTGATATTGAAAATGAAAATATTTTTATATCTGATTCTACTTTCTTTTATGATGGTGGAGGCTGTTGTTAAGCTGATTTTTTCTGAATGACTACAGAAGCAGATATTGTTGTTATTATTCCGGCTTATAATGAGGAAAACTCTGTTGGACTTGTTATAAAAGATATTCCTGATAATTTTGTAAAGGAAGTTATAGTCGTAAATAATAATTCAGATGATAAAACCTCCGATGTTGCAAAGGCAGCAGGAGCTACAGTTTTGGAAGAACACAGTCAAGGTTATGGCTTTGCCTGTCTCAAAGGAATTGATTATTTGACAAAATTTACCAAGAAACCGGATATTGTAGTTTTTTTGGATGCTGATTATTCAGATTATCCGGAAGAAATTATTCAATTAGTGGCACCAATTTTGCTAAGTGATGCACAGCTTGTTATTGGGTCAAGAAATACCGGAAAAAATGAAAAAGGGTCTATGACTCCTCAGCAAGTTTTTGGTAATTGGTTAGCAGTAAAGCTCATAAAATGGATCTACGGAGTGGTTTATACCGATCTCGGTCCTTTCAGAGCTATAAAATATGATTCTCTGATAGATTTGAATATGTGTGATCAAACGTATGGTTGGACAGTCGAAATGCAGGTCAAAGCAGCTAAGTTTGGCTTAAATTCTACTGAAATTCCTGTTTCTTACAGAAAAAGAATTGGTCATTCTAAAATATCAGGAACTTTAAAAGGAACGTTTTTAGCAGGTTATAAAATTATTACAACAATTCTTAAATACAAGTAACGTGGCAACTTTATTCGTAGTACTTTACACCCTTCCCTTGTTTTTTATCTTTTTGTATAGCTGTATACAACTTCAATTAGCATTAGCTTTCTGGTGGAGACGCAGGAAATTAAATAATGATGCTACTATGATTGATGATTTTGTACCAACTATTACTATTCAACTCCCGGTTTATAACGAACTTTATGTTGTTGAACGTCTTCTTGAAGCGGTAGTTAAACTGGATTATCCAAAAGATAAAGTCGAAATTCAGGTTCTTGATGATTCCAATGATGAAACTGTTGAGATTATCGCCAGTAAAATTAAGGAACTCGAACATTTTGGATGGGATATTAAGCATGTAAGACGCAAAGAACGTGTCGGATTTAAAGCAGGTGCCCTTGCTTATGGACTAACAATTTCTAAGGGGGAGTTTGTCGCTGTTTTTGATGCCGACTTTATTCCTAACCCGGATTTCCTTAATAAAACAGTTCCTTACTTTATGAACAACAAGATTGGTGTTGTTCAAACAAGATGGGAGCACATGAATAAAGAGTATTCATTTCTTACTCAAATGCAGGCTTTGGCGCTTGATGGTCATTTTGTTGTTGAACAAATGGGTAGAAATATGTCCGGCCACTTTATGAACTTTAATGGTACTGCCGGCCTCTGGAGAAGAACCTGTATTGAAGATGCTGGTGGATGGGCTGCCGACACTCTTACTGAAGACCTTGATCTTTCTTACAGAGCGCAGCTTAAAGGCTGGGAATTCAAATACCTCGGTGATGTTACGACTCCTGCTGAATTGCCTGTTGCTATGAATGCTTTTAAATCTCAACAATTCAGATGGACTAAAGGGGCTGCTGAATGTGCGGTCAAAAACCTTCCAAGAGTTCTTAAATCTAAAGATGTCGGGATCATCGATAAATTGCATGCTATTGCGCATCTTATGAACTCAGGTATTTTTATCTGTATTCTTCTCCTTTCTTTTGCTTCTGTTCCTTTGGTCTATATCAAGTTCAATTACACCGGTCAGGATGAATTCTATCACAAAATTTTAGAATATGCCGCTATAGGGTCTCTTAATATGGTAATGATTACTATCTTTTTCTGGTTCTCCTATGAACATACCCGTGGTGGATTTTCATTGAAAAATATGCTTACCTTTATTGTTAAATTTCCTTTTTTCCTTACTTTGTCACTCGGAATGGCTCTACATAACGCTATGGCTGCCTTCGAAGGATATATCGGAAAAAAATCTCCCTTCGTTCGTACACCCAAATTTAATCTTGAAGAAATTGGTACTCTCAAAGGATGGAAAAAGAATAAATACCTTTCTAAAGGAGTAGGTCTTACTGCTAAAATGGAACTTCTTTTTGCTCTGTTTTTCCTTATGATCATTATCCTTTCTGTTTATTACGGAGTATACGGTATGTTGCCTTTCCATATTATGTTATTCTTTGGTTATGCAACTATCAGTGGATATTCTTTTGTTCATGCAAGAATGATGTCTTAATAGATTATCATTCCTTTATGAATTTTTAAGAAGAGAAGCAATTACGATTGCTTCTCTTCTTTTTTTATAATATTTTGATTTTACTTCTCATTTTTTCTCCCTTTGTTTATTTTTGTGTCGTCGGGAACTTTAGATTACCTTTAAGTGTAATACTATGTTCTTAGTACTTTTTTCTTTTTCTTAATATTAATTTTTACTGTGAACAAAAAATATACGATTACTGCAGCCCTTCCTTATGCTAATGGTGCATTACATCTCGGTCATCTTGCAGGGGCTTATTTGCCTGCAGATATTTATGCAAGATTCCTCAGACTACAGAACAAAGATGTCCTCTTTGTCTGTGGCTCCGACGAACATGGTGCTGCTATTACTATCCGTGCTAAAAAAGAAGGCCGCTCGCCGCAGGAAATCATTGATACTTACCATTCTCTCAATAAAGAAACCTTTGAAAGACTGGGGATTTCTTTCGATAATTATCACCGGACATCTGCAAAATTACACCATGAAACAGCGCAGGAGTTTTTTAAAAAATTAATTGATAAAGGAGGACAGTTTGATGAGAAAGTTTCTGATCAGTATTATGATGAGGATTTTGATCAATTCCTGGCAGACAGATATATTTCAGGAACCTGCCCCAAAGAAAATTGTGGAAATGAGGAAGCTTTCGGCGATCAGTGCGAAAAATGTGGCGCTGCACTTTCTCCTACCGAACTGATTAATCCGAAATCCACACTGAGTGGTAAAACACCTGTTCTACGTAAAACCAAACATTGGTATTTCAGGCTGGACAAACACGCTGAATGGCTCAAAGAATGGATAGAGAACGGAAAAGCCGATGGTATTCTTAAGCATAACCCTAAGGAATGGAAAAAACATGTCCTCGGTCAATGCCTTTCCTGGATTGATAATGGCTTGCATCCACGTGCTATAACCCGCGACCTTTCCTGGGGAATCCCTGTTCCTGTTGATGGGGGAGAGGGCAAAGTGCTTTATGTTTGGTTTGATGCACCAATTGGCTATATTTCATCATCTAAGCAATGGGCGATAGATAATTCTGAGGATTGGGAACCCTACTGGAAAGATGAAAATACTGAATTGATACATTTTATTGGTAAAGATAATATCGTTTTTCACTGTATCGTCTTTCCCGCTATGCTTAAAGCACATGGCGATTATGTACTTCCCAAAAATGTACCTGCCAATCAATTTCTAAATCTCGAAGGGCGTAAGTTTTCCAAATCCAAAGGTTGGGTGATCGAACAACATCAATATCTGAAAGACTTCGAATCTTTTCACAATAAAGAAGATGCACTCAGATATGCACTTATACGGACCCTGCCGGAAAATAAAGATGGTGACTTTAAGTGGGATGAGTTTGTTGCGCTTCACGACAATGAATTGGTAGCAAATCTCGGTAACTTTGTCAATAGGGTCACTAGCCTAACGCATAAAAATTTTCAAGGTGTTGTCCCGGCTTTTGTCCAAAATGTTGTCATTAAAGATATCGATGAAGGAAATTCTATAACAATTCTTGAGGCTATTGCTGTTTTGAAATCCAAGTTGAAAAAATTGGAGGATTTCATTTTGAATTATGAATTTAAAAATGCAGTACAGGCGTTAATGGATATTTCTTCTTTTGGAAATATTTTGCTTCAAAGAAATGAACCATGGAAAACATGGAAGGTGGATAAGGAGTCTGTTGAGGCGGCTGCCTTGTTGAATTTATCTCTGCAGATTGTTGCTGCTATTTCTGTTGTCGCAGCACCTTTTTTGCCTTTTACTGCTACAAAATTGAGAAAGCTCCTGAACCTGAATCCTTTAGTCAACGGCGATTATTTAAATTGTATCAATTTGCTGGAAAAAGATGGAAAGATTGTTCCGGATGATCATCAAATTAATGCACCTGAATTGCTTTTTGCTAAAATTAATGACAGAAAAGATAAATCAAGATTGCTTTTAATAGAAGAACAAAAAGAAAAGCTCGAAAAACTTAAAATTCAACAGGAAATTGCGGAGAAAAAATCAGAACCTGTAAAAGAGGAATGTTCCTTCGATGACTTTGTTAAGGTAGATTTCAGAACGGGGACAATCATTGCTGCAGAAAAGGTGAAAAAGGCGAATAAATTATTGAAATTATCTGTCGACCTTGGTTTTGAAAAACGAACGGTCGTATCCGGAATTGCCAAGCATTATGAGGCGGATGATGTAATCGGACAACAGGTGGTTTTGGTGGCTAATCT
>CAJQOX010000101.1 GCA_905480075.1 uncultured Aureispira sp.
AAAGATGCAACAATGGCTCATTTTATTTACGGTAACTGGCGTGACGGTGATTTATTCCTGCATTATAATGGTGCCTTTCATTCAGACAACAAAGAAGGTATTATATGGTATTTAAGAAAAATTAATCCTAATCTAAAAATCGCTGTTATATCAACTGTAGAACAGGAACAGGTTGATAAATTACATCAGGAACATTTCGGTAAAGCCGATTATATTATTGCCATTCCTGACCGAATGGGAAAATCCTATTAAAATACTGACTACAAAATCATCTTCTGACAATATTATTTTTGTTCATCCAGTTATACATATCTTCTTTTTTAAGTGCAGCAGACATCATGTCGGGAAAAAGATCAGGTGTACAAGCAAAAACAGGAATTTTCATTTCAGCGAATTTTGCTGCTACATTTCTATCATAAACTGGTGCCCCCTCATCATTTAAGGCAAGTAATGTGATAAAGTTAACTCCTTTCTTCTGAATTTTTGCGGCCTGTTTCAACATTTGTTCTTCATTGCCCCCTTCATACAGATCAGAAATTAAAATCAGGATAGTATCATTTGGTTTTGATACCAGGGTATCTACATAAGAAAGTGCTTTATAAATATCGGTGCCACCACCTAACTGAGTACCAAATAACAGGTCTACGGGGTCTTGCACCTGACTACTGAGGTCTGCGACCGCTGTGTCAAAAACTATCATATGAGTTTTAAGGGCCGGTACAGAGGCAAGCACAGCAGCAAAAATACTGGAATATACTACAGAGGAGGACATAGAACCACTTTGATCTACGCAAAGTATAACTTCTTTGAGAGACTGACCTTTTCGGCCATAACCAATTAATTGATGCGGTATAATACTTTTATATTCCGGTTGATAATGCTTTAGGTTTATCCTGATAGTTTTTGGCCAATTGATTTCATTAAATTTAGGCCTTCTGTTTCGAACGCTTTGATTTAGCGCCCCTTTTATTGCAGTAGTCAGTGGGTGCTTAAGTCTTTTTAAAAGATTATCGACTACTTTCTGTACAACAATAGCGGCCGTTTTCCTTGTTTTTGAAGGAATGACATTATTTAAAGAAAGAAGAGTACCTACCAAATGTACATCAGCTTCAATATTCTGCAGTAATTCAGGTTCCAGGAGCATTCGTTTGAGTCCTAGATTTTCAAGGGCATCCTTTTGCATTACCTGAACAACCTGAGTTGGGAAATATTTACGTATATCGCCAAGCCAACGGTTTACTTTTGGGGCAGAATTTCCCAGTCCACCTTTATTTTTATTGTTGTATAATGCATCGAGAGAAGCATCCATTTGCATGGCTTCAGCCGTCAAACCAATTTGGTCATCTTCATCGGCATTTTTACCTAAAATAAGTCTCCAGCGTTGACTGCGATCGAAGGAAAGCATAGAAAAAAGATAAAAAAAAAGCACAAGCTATTGCTTGTGCTTTTTTATTGAGAATATACAATTAAGGCATTTCAACAGTTAGCAACTGCCCTTCTGAATATTTTTCAGATTTGCTGACAGTATTATCCTTGTACCAGTAAGTCCAGTAACCTTCCCTTGTCTGAGACCATTGATGAATACTAAGAGATTCGGGCATATTAGATTTTCCGGACATTTTCACCTGACCGTTAGGCCAAAAGTTTTTGACAGAGATTTTCTTTTCATCAGCCATTTCGATAATTTCCCAGAGTAATTTTCCATCCTCTGTCCATTCTCTGTATTCGCCATTCATTACATTATTAATTGAGAAAAACTCTCTTTGTTTATTTCCATTAGGATACCATGAACGGTATGAACCATGAACTCTGGTATTTTTCATCATTACATCTTCCTCTTTCTGACCATTTTCGAACCAACGCTTCACCCTACCATACTGCTGACCGTTTTTGTAGGGAATAGATGATTTTTTCTTACCGCTTTCATACCATTCAATTTCAGTACTGCGTCCATTGCCTTCATTAGTGGTTTCGTATTTAAGCCAACCTTCACGAGCCCATATTTTTTTATTACCGAGTGGTTTACAGTCAATATATTCTGCTTCTTCCATTTTTTCACCGGTTTTATACCATTTGGTAAGCATATCGGTAGGACAACCATCAGAATAATTAACAGAACCTCTTTTGGCGCCATTACTGTAGTAAAAAGTCCATTTCCCATTCCTTACAGACTTTTTGTCATTAATAGCAGATTTTTTTCCTCTTCTGACAACATCAATGGTTTTACCTGCCTCTTTACCATTATAGTTACCTTGTGCTTCCAGGTTACCATTTGGATAGTAGTATTTCCAGACACCGGTTTTTAAGTTTGAAGAAGAATAAGTTCCTTCCGATTTGGGTGCCCCGTTATCATAGGACTCTTTAATAACTTCTTGTGCTGAAAGATGTATAAAAATAAAACAGCAAAGTAATGTAGTAAGTATCTTCATTATTGAGGGAATTAGCTCAAGTGTTAGGTTAATCGAGACAATTAAAAAACAAAAATAACAATTTTTATCAGAAAAGATAAAATCATTAAATTATACTTATCTCAATTAGGTAAAAAAAATATATTTAATTAAAAAAATAAAGAAAAAAAGGTATTTCACTAAAATAAAACGAAACATTTAAACGATAAACAAATGAAAGAAGTTTAAAGTTTACACAAATAAACAAAAAAAACAAACAGAAACAAATTGTTTTCAGTTATTTTGTTGAACGAATAATATGAATAACTCCTTTAAGTGATTTTACTGCCTCACAAGACATACAATCCTGATTAATTGCACAAGTATAAAAATACACCCCTTCAGGAAGGTCCTGACCTGTATTCTGATCCTTACCATCCCAATTAATTTCGGGATCGGAGGTTTCAAAAACAAGCTGTCCCCATCGGTTAGTTACTTTAAAATCAACGCTTCTTATATATCTGTATATGAGACAGGGGTGAAAAAAGTCATTAAAGCCATCGCCATTAGGTGTAAAGGTATTAGGCAAATCATAGAATGGACAATTATCAGTTCTGATTACATTACTTGGGTCACTTTCATTCCCCCCTCCATTAACTTCTACAGAATCAATAGAAGTGATATAATAGCAACCCGCCAGATTAGTGGGAGAAGGAACATGTTGAAATGAAGTATCAGTCAGTCCCTGTGATGAATAGACCAAGGTGTAATTGTCATCACAAAAGGGCGCAAAATAAACATTGAAGGATGCGACATCCAAAGAACAGCTATCAGTATTATTTGACCAAATAATTTCATTATACAAAAAATCAACAGATGTAATTGTTCCTTGGCAAGGGAGTCTGTCAGGATCGTTGGCATCATCCTGGATTGCATTACAATTACTGATAGCAATAATTGCAGAGGGATCCGGTGGACAAGGGGCAAGCGTATCAAGTGGTATTCCGCATGCCTTCTGAGATTTATTGAAAAGGGTATCGGGTGTAGTCAGGGTATTGTATGAACCCCAGCTTTCTATTCTGTAACAATAATTATTGCCATTGACTAGGCCTGTATGTTGGTAGGTAGAATTACTTACAGTATCAAGCACTACAAAATTATCGCTGCCGACAGGCACTTCCTCATAAACAACATATTCTGTATTTTGCCAGGGAACGATTTCAGTCCATGATAGTATATTAAGCTGATCGGAGGAGGCTACAGTTAAGTATATTGAAGAAGCATCTTTGGTTGTACCAATAGTATCACTGCCTGAGAAAAACATTATATTATAACTGTAGGGATTATCCTGAGTATTCAGATTGACAGAAGTGAAAAAGGTATCATTGGCAAGATGATATGCTGCATATGATGGAGAAGAGAAAATCGGTAAAGTACTGAAATTCCCTCCGTTCATGTCATCGGACTCATATAATTCATACCTGTAAGGAGGTAAATAAATCGTTGTATCCAATTCTAAAGGATTGGGTTTGGTCCATCGTATAAATATCTCTCCGGTAGTCGGATCTGTAATTTCAACATCTACATTAATTATAGAAGGCAGATCTTCATTCGTCTGAATACAGATTTCATCAGAAGTTTTGCCGGAAACAGGACTGTGATAGTTGGTTACATTTCCGTTATAATAAATAGGTGTCGCAAATTCACCAAGTATCCTGTAGCTGTAAGATTTACCATTTTCGATAGTATTATCAGTATAATTATATTTTCCGGCAGTGGGTATAGTAACGAAACCTGTATTGATTTGAGTGTACCCCTGTGATGCAAGACCGATTTGGCAGCTATCGGGAATAAAATTATCACATCCTTCTTTTCTCCACACAGTAAATCCGAAGAAATTGATGGCATTTTCACAAACATAGGGTGCATCCCAGCTTAATAGTGCTGATGAAGGTGTCACTACTGCCTGTAAATTTTGAGGCGGCGGGGCAATGATTTTAATTTTCAATACCTTAAAAGTGGCAAGGGAAGCATTATTACCTCCCTGAGAGTAATTATCCTTTGCCTTAAAAACTACCTGCCAGTATTGTTGTTGAATATGTTCACAGGCAGTCTGCCACCTGAAGTTACTTGTAAGGGGGGAAAAAGGGGGTGCCGTACCGGACACATTAGTAAAGGTTGCAGGAGAAACAATACCTGCATCAAGGGGACCACCTGTTGCTGTAAGGGTTACAATCTGAAGAGGTAAATCATTGTCCCAGGTTTCAACATCAAAATCTATTAATGTACCAGCTTCCACACAGATTTCATCCGGAATCAATAATTCTGGTGGTGTATTGAAAGCATTTTCAATTTTTATCTGAATGTCTCTTAAAATTCCTCCGAGATATAATCCATTTCGATAGGATTTGACCAAAATTGCAATATTGTATTCGCCGGCCTGCTGAGGACTGTTCCAGGTAAAAAGTCCGGTAAGAACATCAAAGGTAAATTGGTTATTTACCCCCGGTTGTATATCACTGACAAGCTGATAGCCCGGAACCATGATGCCACGATCAGACATAGGAGTTACCAGTTCGTAGGCAATACTATCACCGTCAGGGTCATACCCGTTTGGCGTATGTTGAAAAATTTGTCCCACAACACCAAAATCGATCGGTGGTTCTAAAAGTATAGGGGAAGAGTTGAAACCAAAAAAAGCAGGATTAAAAAGAAACACCTCTGTTTGAAGATAAAAGGGAACATTAACGGAAGATCCTCCATTGATATTCAGAATATTATCATTTCTGTTTGGGTCCTGCATTGAAACCAGGTAAGGCTGACCGGGAATAGGATTAGCGCCGGGATAAGAATGTGTTCCAATATAAATATTCCGCTGAATATCATTGAACAAAAGGGTAGTATTGTTTCTGAAAACTTCTTCAATTGCAGTCCCGTCTCCCCAGTCTACATCCAACCTGTCACGGTCGGCCTGTCCACTTTGTCCACTTATTTTGGTATAGGTGGTGATAGTAAGTTCTATGGTATTCTGTCCTGTTTGACGAAAGGTCATTTCTCCTGACCTGTTGTGTGTAGCCAAAGAGAAAAAAGGAAGCAAGATTATTAAGAGTAAAAAACAAAACTGTCTTTTCATTGAAAAAAATTATAATTTGTAATCCTGGCAAATAAAACAGTTATAAATAAAAAATTCTGTTATAAATTGCAATACTGCAAAAACCAACCCAAAACCTGATTAAAAGAACTAAAGTATGATTAACAAGATATACAAAAATTATTTCATTTTGTTGCATCTGTGTTTGTTAACAAATATAATATATTTTTTGATGAGAACAGAAAAATGAAGACATCGCTTTTGTATGAAAACGAAGAATATGATTCAAATACGCTTTTTAATTTGTAATAAAAGCGTAAAAATATTAGAGAAATCAGAAATCTTTAAATTTATCAATATTTCTTCTGTTCTTTTTAGTTGGTCGCCCCTCCCCTTTTTCACGGAATTCAGAATTTGCTTTGTTATGCATATACCATTCCTTAAATTTATTTAGTTCTTCCTCAGGAGTGAGATTTTCATAACAGGGTTCTGCTAATTTGGCTGAGACCCGCTTTTCAATAAGGTCTACTACTTTATACACCATATTATAACCTTCTTTTTTGACATTAATAGTCATTCCGCGTACAATTGTACTACTTGGCTTAAGGGTCTGACCGTCGATACTCACTTTATTACTTTTGCAGGCATTCGTGGCTATTGTTCTGCTTTTGAATATACGGACGGCCCACAGCCATTTGTCTATTCGTACTTTTTGAAGATTGGAGGGCATTGGGCTGATAAATTAAATGTAAGAGTTTTATAAATAAATAAAATCTGGATAAATTTTTGATTCTCAGTTAAAACAATTCTAAAAACATTCAAAATTTATTTTTAAATCTAAGAATTTAAATATTAAGTAAAGCATATTTTTTACCAATACCAATCAATTTATAACAAATAACAAAAAAAAGGGGAAAACCTGTGGCCTTCCCCTTTAATTATAAATAGTAATATTATTTAGTCACTTGTATAAGCGGCCAACATTGCCAACAATTGCAATATTTCAATATAAAGCCACACAAGTGTCATTAACAATCCAATTCCACAAACCCATTCCATGTATTTAGGAGATTTTGCATTGGCACCTTGTACAATATTATCAAAATCAACAATTAGTCTAAGTGAAGCAATACAGATAATAAATACACTTATGCCTATTCCCAAAAGATTTGCCTGATGAAGATAGGGTATTTGAATATTAAAAATTGATAGTACGTAACTCAAAAGATATATCATCATTATAGACCCTGTTGCAGTAGTTATAAAGGATCTGAATTTTTTGGTCGGTTTAATGAGACCAAATTTATAGGACAAAAGCATTGAAACAAGACAGAGTATAGTAAGTAATACGGCATTCATTGCTATACCAGGACCCAATATTTCAATAAAAAAATAGGTTACTGTACCTACAAGAATTCCCTCAACAACAGCATATAAAGGAGCTGTGTAGGGGGCAATTGTTGGCTTACTGTATGATATCATTGCTATTGCGAGACCTCCAAACATACTTCCATAAAAAACAGGCATTGAAAAGGGCAATATTTTTCCAAATAAAACGGCTGATACCAATAAAATAACGGATAATATAATGGACTTATTCACTGCACCGGATACAGTCATCAATCCAGTGTCCTTACTAATACCTAATGAAGCATTCTTGGAAAATGACTTATCACCAATAAAAGGGTTAGTGGAAGTCATGAAACGATTTTTTGACATAATTTATATGTTTTTTAAGTAAAGGGTTTGTTTAAAATGTAGTGAAAAACTAATTTGATATGCTAATATAATAATAAAAAACAAAAATTGGTTTCAATTAGCTCCGCTTTTAAGAAATAAATAAGAAATTCTACTCTTTTTACTATTTATTATTTTTGAAATTAAAATAAAAGTCTACAAATCTCACTAATTTTTGAATAACACGAAAATACATTTATCTTTAAGCTTCAAAACTTCTACTATCGCAAATAACGAATGGAAAACAACGACCGTAAGATACTACTTGAGGTTCGCAACCTGAAAACCTATTTCAAAACTGATGAAGGAATAGCCAAAGCGGTGGACAATATAAATTTCACCATCTATAATGGTGAAACAGTAGGTATTGTGGGTGAATCCGGCTCCGGAAAATCTGTAACCTGTCTTTCTATCATGCGTTTGATTGCAAGTCCTCCCGGTTATATTGCAGGTGGCGAAATACTCTATCATCGACCTAACGGACAGATTGTTGACCTGGTGAAAATTGACATTCAGGGAATGCGGTATTATCGTGGCAATGAAATTTCTATGATTTTTCAGGAACCTATGACTTCTTTGAATCCTGTTTATACCTGTGGTAATCAGGTAATGGAAACCATTCTGCTACACCAAAACACCAATAAAGTAGAGGCAAAACATCGTACCCTCGAATTATTTGAAAAAGTACAACTTCCAGATCCTGACCGTATATTTGAAGCCTATCCACATCAGCTATCCGGTGGACAGAAACAACGGGTGATGATTGCCATGGCCTTGTCCTGCAATCCAAACATTTTGATTGCAGATGAGCCTACCACAGCGTTGGATGTGACTGTTCAAAAGGCTATTCTGGAACTGATGGATGAATTGAGATCTGAAATCGATGCCTCTATCATTTTTATAACACATGACTTGGGAGTTATTGCAGAAATCGCTGACCGTGTTATTGTAATGTATAAAGGACATATTGTAGAAGAAGGTAATGTACTTGAAATCTTTACTAATCCGCAACACCCTTACACAAAAAGCTTGTTGGCATGCAGGCCTCCTCTTCATTACCGTATGAAAAAACTGCCTGTTGTCAATGATTTTATGGAGGTCATTGAAGATGAAAACGGGGAACGAAAGATTATAACAAAAGAAACTTCTGTAGATAAAATTATAAAAAAATATATCGTTCAGCCTTCTGAAACGGAAGACAGAATGACCCTTCTGAAAGAACAGGAACCGATACTTGAAGTAAAAAACCTTAAGACTCATTTTCCCGTAGAAAAGAATTTCTTTGGTAAAACGACAAAATGGCTGCCTGCTGTAGATGATGTCTCTTTTAAGGTCTATCCCGGTGAAACTTTAGGGCTTGTAGGAGAATCAGGCTGTGGAAAAACGACCTTGGGCAGAACCATTCTCAGGCTTACCAATGCAACAGGAGGTCAGGTGCTTTTTGAAGGGAATGACATCCTTCAGATGACAAACAAGGAATTAAAAAAGATCAGAAAAGATGTGCAGATTATCTTTCAGGACCCTTATTCTTCGCTAAACCCAAGGATGACTATTGGTAATGCCATCATGGAACCTATGCGGGTTCATGGTTTGCTTGCCAATGATGATGAACGAAAAGCCAAAGTAGTGGAATTGCTCGAAACGGTTAGTCTTAACCCTACACATTTCAGCCGATATCCTCATCAGTTTTCAGGTGGTCAACGACAACGTATCTGTATTGCGCGTGCATTGGCACTGCAACCCCGTTTTATTATTTGTGATGAATCAGTATCTGCTCTCGATGTCTCGGTACAGGCGCAAGTGCTGAACCTTTTGCTTGAGTTACGTGATAAATTCAACTTCACCTATATTTTTATCTCGCATGATCTTTCCGTTGTCAAATTTATGAGTGACCGCATGATCGTCATGAATAAAGGAAAAATTGAGGAGATGGATACTGCAGATAATATCTACTCGAATCCCTCTAAAAATTACACAAAAAATTTGATCAGTGCTATTCCAAAAGGGCAAATAGAAGATATCCGAAAAAGAATGCAGTTCAGTGATGATTAATTAATATTCTTTGGTTTAAATTTACTGAAACAGAACTTAATGGTTTATACTGAATTGTTCTATCTTTATTTTACCCGCCGGTTTAAAATCAGTACAAAGACAGACAAAGGCATTCTCCCCTTCAATCTTCAGTTCATTCAGAAAGTATTTACCCTTCGTACCATCATTGTGTTTAAAATCTGCCCGCCGATGATTTATAATATTAATTTCAGGAAGTGCTTGTAATCCGACTCCCACCGCCTTCAATACCGATTCCTTTTGCGTCCAATAGCTATAAAAGGTATCATAGGAGGTATCAGATGTAATGTTCAGCCACTCAAGATTTGTAAAGCAATGCCTGAAATGTGCCTTATTCACCTCCCGGGGAAATTCTACATCTAATCCTATTGCCCCTTCCCTGCTGACAGCACAGGCTACCAAACTTCCGGAATGAGAAATACTAAAGGAACAACCTTTAATAAGTGGCTTTTCTTCTTTATTGTAAAATATATCTTCAAGCCGTAGTTCAGGAACTTTCTTTTGGTACTCAATCGCTGATTCCAGTTTCTCAAAACCTTTTCTTAGTAATAATCTACCCAATACAAAATTATAGGCATCCTGCTCAGAACGATATCGTTTTGCACGTTCATGTAAAGATTCGGGAATTTGAGAAAGCAGGACATCTAAAGGGATTACATCCTGAATATCAGCACTGTTTGCATATAAAATAGTAGGCATTAATGTTATTTTACTGTTAATTTTTAATAAAAATACACTTTTTTTGCATACAAAATTGGAGATATGGAATTTCTTTCATTTCTTTGTGGTACTAAAGATAATTAAATATTACCACCAGTACAAAGAACAAAAATAAAAGCAATGATAAGCAAAGAAAAAATAATAGAAATTGCCACCTTACTTTTTGTTGAAAACGGGGTTAAAACCATCACAATAGATCGCATCGTTAAACATCTGCATACTTCAAAACGGACGATTTATCAGCATTTCGAAGACAAGACCGCACTCCTTGAGGCCTGCCTTGCCACTTATCACAGTAAAATACGGGAAGAAAACAATGATATCATTCATCAGTCCAAGAATGCTTTGCAGGCGATGGGATATATGCATCAACGCATTATTTACCGTGCTTCTCAGACAAATCCCAACTTTTTTAATGACATCATTCACTATTATCCCGGGTTGCTTCAAAAATCCTACAGGAATATGGGAAATTTTGCCCATGTGGAATTGGAAGAATTGGCTAAATGGGGTATTAAAGACGGTTTATTCAGAAAAGATATTGACATTCAGGTAACTAGTAAAACCGTACTGGCTCTCTTAGAATTATTGAAAGACAATAATCGTTTTCCTGTTACAGAATTCAGTAAAGAAAGGTTGACATTCGGAATTATGTTGCCTTATTTGAGAGGCGTCTGTACCGATAAAGGAGTTCAACAACTTCAGGATCAGGAAGAACTTTTCAAAGTCTTATTATAAGAAAGATCATTTCCATCATAAAATTCATCTATCAAAGAATTAACAAATTAATCAATGAACTTAAACAATTCTCTTCGTAAAATCCCTGTTGCCGTAATTGGTATGTCTTCTTTATTTGCTGACGCAAAAAACACCGAAGAATTCTGGAACAATATTATTCAGGCTAAAGACAGTATCACTGATGTGCCTGAATCGAGATGGCGCATTGAAGATTATTATGATCCGGATCCGATGGCTGCTGATAAAACCTATTGTAAGCGCGGGGGGTTTTTACCGGATATTGATTTCAATCCTATGGAATTTGGTTTGCCGCCCAATATTCTGGAAGTTACCGATGCTTCTCAATTGTTGGCTTTGGTGGCGGCAAGAGATGCCTTTGAACATGCGGGTTATGGAAAACTATCTGAAAAGTTCACTGCAGAAGTGAAAGCTAAAACCGGTGTCTTGCTTGGTGTTGGTGGCGGACAGAAGCTGATCACTCCGTTAACAGGGCGTTTGCAATATCCTGTTTGGGAAAAGGCTTTGCGTGCCTCCGGGATTGCTGAAGTGGATATTCCGCATATTGTCGATAAAATGAAGAAGGCTTATATCGGGTGGAACGAAAATTCCTTCCCCGGGATGTTGGGTAATGTGATATCAGGAAGAATTACCAACAGATTTGATCTGGGTGGTATCAATTCAGTGGTTGATGCTGCGTGTGCGGCTTCTCTTAGTGCTGTTAAAATGGCCTTAAGTGAATTGGTATCCGGAAGAGCGGACATGATGCTGACAGGTGGTGTGGATACAGACAACTCTCCTTTTATGTATATGTCTTTTTCCAAAACGCCTGCTTTTTCAAGGTCAAATATTATTTCTCCTTTTAGTGAAAAGGCAGATGGTATGTTGATTGGTGAAGGTTTGGGAATGGTGGTATTAAAGAGATTGGAGGATGCTGAAAGAGACGGCGATTCTATATATGCAGTCATCAAAGGGGTGGGAACATCAAGTGATGGCCGTTACAAATCAGTTTATGCGCCAAGACCTGAAGGTCAGGCACTCGCTATGAACCGTGCCTATGAAGAGGCAGGTTATGAGGCGAAAACTGTCGGTTTGATAGAAGCACACGGAACGGGAACGAATGCAGGAGATGCCTGCGAACTGAATTCCATGTCGATGGTCTTTGGGGCCAACAATAATGAAAAACATCACATTGCACTGGGTACTGTAAAATCTCAGGTGGGACATACGAAGGCAGCGGCAGGTGCTGCGGGTTTGTTGAAAGCAGTTCTTGCACTACATCACAAGACCCTCCCTCCTACTATTAATGTTGAACAGGTTTCTTCGAAAATTAACTGGGAAAATTCTCCTATTTATGTCAATACGGAATCAAGACCCTGGATGAAAACTTCTCATCCCCGTCGTGCCTCTGTAAGTGCTTTTGGTTTTGGTGGTATCAATGTACATATCACGATGGAAGAATATCAGGGAAAACAAAAAGAGGCTTATAGAATTCATGAACCTTATAAATCTATCCTTCTTCAGGCACAGGACAGCAATCAGCTGATTGCTTTGTGTCAGGAAAAACTAAATGGATTAAAAACTGCTGATGCTGAAATCGCATTCTGGGAATTATGCAATAACAAAGAAACTACGATCGCTCAGCAAAATGCAAGATTAGGTTTCATGGCTACAGATATTGATTCTGCCATTGAAAACCTGGAATTATCACTTAAAAACCTGGCACAGAATCAGGAGGCATGGGAACATCCTAAGGGTGTTTACTTCCGCCCTCAGGGAATTGACCGCAATACAAAGGTGGTTGCCCTATTTTCCGGTCAGGGTTCTCAGTATGTTGGAATGGGACGAGAATTGGCAAATGCCTTCCCGCTTGTACGGGAATGTTTTGAAGTGCAGGATGAAAATTTTGCTCAGAACAATCGTAAAGCACTAAGTAAAACGGTTTTCCCTGTTCCGGTTTTCAATAAGGAAGATAAAACAGCTCAACAAAAGGAATTAACTGCTACACAAAATGCCCAACCTGCTATCGGAACACTTAGTATGGGGATGTATAAGGTGTTACAACAGGCTGGTTTCAAAGCTGATTATACAGCAGGTCACAGTTTTGGAGAATTGACTGCCTTATGGGCTGCAGGGGTTTATGATGAGGCTACTTTTATGGCTTTAGCTAAAGCAAGGGGGGAAGCAATGTCTGCACAGAGTCCGAATACGGATGCAGGTACTATGATGGCAGTAAAGGCTGATTTTGATACTGTAAAAAATGCGATTCAAAACATTCAGGGGGTAAAGATTGCCAATGTCAATTCAGGCAAACAAATTATTATCGGTGGTTCAAAAACGGCTTTACAAAATGCTGGAGCAGAACTTAAAAATCAGGGCTTAAGGGTGATCGAACTGCCGGTTTCTGCTGCCTTTCATACCGAATTGGTGGGGCATGCACAAAAACCTTTTGCCAGCTTTGTCGATCAACAGTCTTTCAATTCACCTACGATTCCTGTATACAGTAATAGTAGTGCAAAGGCCTATCCTACTGCTGTAACAGATATTAAAAATATTCTTAAAAATCATATCCTCAACCCGGTTTATTTTAAAGATCAAATCGAAAACATACATGACGCAGGGGGTAGAATATTTGTTGAATTCGGCCCAAAAGCGGTTCTCTGTAATTTGGTTAAAGATATTCTCAAAGGTAAAGATCATCAGGCTTTTGCATTGAAT
>CAJQOX010000102.1 GCA_905480075.1 uncultured Aureispira sp.
AATGTTGGTAATAATAATAATAATAATCTCATCTTTATCTTAAAATTAATGGGTTAACAATAAATACTATAATTCAAGATAATAATAAATATGAATTTGGAAGAACAAATTAAATTCATAAAAAAAGCAACACATCCTGAGCTGTGGTGCTAAAATTTAAAAATACAAATCAAAAACTATCTTGCCATCAGCTTACCGCTATTCAAGAGCTGACCATCTGCTAGAATTCTGTAGATATAGACGCCCTGAGTCAATACAGGAGTCTGAATATGAAACTGATTGTCGGTGCTTGTCTTCTGATAGATCAATTTTCCGGTAATATCGAATAATTCAAAATCTATCTGATCGAAGTTGCGGCCGTCTATCTGAACGGTAGCTTCCGTGTGGAAAGGATTGGGGAAGACTTTGACCGCTACATTTTCCATCAGGACATTTTCCACCCCTACCAGGTCGATGGTGACAAAGTTCTCCCCTATTTCGTGGAAGGTGGTATTGGTAGCCACCGGTGCATTGAAATCGAAGTAGATATGCGCGGTGTTATTGATAACAGTACCTACGGGATTGCCCGGCATTTGTTCTATGCTGTATTTGACAAAGCCATGCGAAGCCGGTTCGTTGACATTGGAATCGGGCAGCATAATATTATCGAAGGTAAAGCGTATGACACCATTGCCCATTATCTCATAAGTATACGGATGTGAGGAAGCTTTGGGCATGATGGAAGCCAAATCGAGGAATGATGAGATGGTATCCAATATTACCACTCTGAAGGCGGTATCAGTCCCTGTATTCTGGAAACGGATATAGTACTCTAGATCGGTATAGTCATAAATGTAATGTTCGGGACCATAACCTGTAGGATAAGCCAATTTATCATTCGGGTCGTAGGAACCGATATTGGGCTGACAATCGATATCATAGAAGGGAGAACCCGTAAAAGTTGAATATTGCGTAACAAAACCCGTAGAGAAGTTGCCGGAAGAATCGAGGCCACAGGCTTCAATAGCCAAAGCAATGAGGGTGTCACCGAGTAGTGGCGGAAAATTAGGGTCCTGACGGGCAACAATTCTGTAGGAACTACCATTTTGAGTAGTGACATAAATAGTTTCAGACTGCCCGCTGCCCAGGTTATAAGAACCGGTACGCATCATAACATTGTCTTCAAAGATGTCATAAGTGCGGGAAGCAAGCATATTACCTCCTGAATTGGAGATCAAAAACTGAACGGAATCCCCTAAACAGTTGACATTCAGATTCAAATTAGCACCTGACCAGGCATTATTGCAAACAGAATCGGGATAAATATGCGCTTCAGTGCAATGTGTGATACCGGCAAGATTGGTATCGCAGTCAACTGTCACATTAAGGTAGAAGTACCCACAGTCCCCCGGTTCTACAGTTCCGATATTGAACTGATAAAGATTATTACCAAGATTCACAGCAGGAATCAGTGAACTGTTATAAGTAATAAAGGTATCGAGTTGCACCTGAACATAAGCATTCTGAGCAGCCACCATTCCCGAATTGCAATAATGTACCATATAGTAGGAAGGAAAACAAAGACGGAGGAAAGAAGCTGAAATATCAACATCCAATAAGGGACAGGGCACCATAGCAGAGACGGGAAAGTCTACTGTATCGATCTGATGAGGTGTATTGAGCGTAACATTGGCTGAAGACAGGCAAAGGGTATCCCAATAAGGGTTGGGAACAGCAAGAGAGACATTATAAGTACCATATTCAGCATCGATGGAATAATTCCCTGAGCTATCGGTATTATCGTAATAAGTTTGCCCATTGCTATCTGCTGCAACGACTATCCAGTTTTCCAGGTCGAATTCGAGTGAATCGGGATTACAGTTATTATTGAGATCGGCATAGACATTGCCCTGAATAGCTGTTGTAATAGCATTGCCATCGGCATTCATTTTTATAAGCACATGAGTCTCTCTGTAAACGGGGAGGTCATAGTGATTGGTTCCACAGACAATAAGTCCACCGTCCGCTGTTTCTTTTATTGATTCCCCCTTAACTCGTGGAATAGTATACAGATCTTCAAAAAATAATTTACTCCAGAGAGGCGTCCCGTTTTTATCAATTTTTGCAACAGGCAGATGATATGCAGGTAAACCCGATCCACCGGCAAAATAACCAACATAACCAGTAAAGACAAAGGAACTGTCGGCAGTCTGAATAACGTCGAGTGCAGCACAATCGAGGTCTGCAGACATCACATCAGAAGTCCAGGAGGTATTTCCAGCTGTATCGAGTTTCACAGCAAACATAATTTTTGAATTTGCCAAAGAAGTATCTGTATGATTTCCTGCAACTAGAAAACCACCCTCCAGGGTTTGCAGAACCGTATTTCCATACCAACCATAAGTCCCGGAGCTTAATTTTTTCTCCCATTCAAGATTTCCTGAGGCATCGGTTTTGACAACATGCATTTTGCGCGAATAACTACCAAATACTCCATCAATATAAGAACCGGAAATAATAAACCCCCCGTCAGAAGTCAGTTGTATATCCGTTCCTTCATCACTGTTCGGGCCACCAAAGGTTTTAGTCCATAAAGTATCTCCTGTTGAATTGGTTTTTGCAATAAAGACATCATTTGAGGAATTATTTGTCTGTAAATAGCTTGTTGTACCCACAATCAAAAAACCGGTATCCACCTGAATAAGCGCAGACGGAAAAGTTGATGAAGAGGACCAGTTCCAATCATTATTAAAAATAAGATTTCCTGAAGCATCAAATTTTGAAATGACCACAGAAGGGTATTTCGAAGAAAGGGCCATAATACTTCCATCCTGCAAAAGAATCAGGGAAACAAATTCAGACCCCGCAGTCCCAAAGGGAATATTAGTTGTCCATATAGTATCTCCAAAAGCATCCGTACGCTGAAGATAAGCGCCTTGTCCCCAATTCCCGTTTCCGGCACCACAAGAAATATAATCACCATTAGAAGCCTGAACTACATCATTGCCTGTGTAATAGGAATTATTAATTTCACCAAATTCTCTGATCCATCCCTGGGCAAAGACAATATTTACAGCAAGTAGTAAGTAAATTAAAGCTGTTAGTTTATATAATAGTTTCATTTTCGGAATTTTATAAATCTGATAAATAGTTCGTAATTGATAATGTAAAATTGAATAAAAAATATTGTCATTACAAAAACAAAATATTATATTTGTCAGACATTCGGTGTAAATAAAATAAGAATGATAAAAAGCAAACTCCTTCAACTTTACCAAAAACTCAGTACAAAGGAAAAACGTCAATTCAATAAATGGCTAAGATCCCCAATACACAATCAACATACAGACTTAACAGAATTATTTAATTATATAAATAGCAAAAGAAAGATAAGTAAAAATTCTGTGTCAAAGGAAAAAGCCTTTCAACATCTATACAAAACACAGGAATACAATGACAACAGGATGCGACATATCATGTCCTTTGCTTTAGACACCCTTGAAAACTTTGTCAGCTATTCACAGACAAAAAAAGACAACTTTTTAAGTCAGATTTCATTAGAAAAAGGATTCAGGGCCTACAGAATGGAAAAAATGGCTGAAAAACAGCTGAAACAAATTAAAAAGGAACAGGAAAAGAAAACAATAAAAGACAGCAGATACTATCTTCAGAATTATGAAGTAGAAAAAGAACTTTTCGAAATCCGGTCAAAACTACAAAGAACAGAACGTACAAATCTTCAGGAGATCACATCCACCTTTACTACTTTTTTTATCATCAACACCCTGAAATACGCCTGTAAAAGCAAAACACACAGTAACCTTAGAAAAGAAGACTACGAGATACCCCTCTTAGAGGCCGTTCTTGAAGAAGCAGAATCCGGGAAATACGATCATGTAGATACCATCATGCAGTATTTCTACAGCTACAAGGTACTGACAGAACCTGAAAAAGAAAATAATTATGAGATGCTGAAGGAGTATCT
>CAJQOX010000103.1 GCA_905480075.1 uncultured Aureispira sp.
CAGTAGGTTGCTGTACATCCTGAAGTGTCTGTAACAGTTACACAGTAGAGATACCAGTTATTAGGATTTGAATACGTGTGACTCGGATACTGACCTGTACCAAAGTTTCCGTCTCCAAAATCCCAGGTATATCCGTATACAGGAGACCCTCCACTAGGTTGAGCACCAAAATATACTAACCCATTTGAAGTGGAACTTGTATCAGAATACCCCCAGGCAGTTGTGGAAAAACCTGAACAGGGGTTGCTGTTACCAACTGAAACAGAATCCCAATAATTTGCAGTACAACCATTCGAATCAGTGACGATTAAAGAGACTCCAAAATTACCATTGGAAGAATAAGTATACAAAGGGTTTGTTGCTGTACTTGTTCCTCCGTCACCGAAGTTCCAGGAATAATTGTAAGGTCCTCCAGCACCATTTACGGTAGAAGCAAAACTGACAACACTACCATTGACACTTGATGTATAAGAAGCACTGAAACCATTACAGGGATTATTATTTACTACATTAACTACAAAAGTCTGATATCTGGAACATCCATTTGGAAAATAAACAACCAATGTAACAGTATAAGAACCACTGCTATTATACTGATGAGAAGGATGTGCCAGGTTAGAAGTGGTACCATCTCCGAAAGCCCAATAATAGGATGAAGGGTTGGTACCTGTATAAGAAGTAAAATGAATCCAGTTGTTAAAACCCGTTGTATAAGTCATATTGGCAAAAAGCGATGTATCTGCACAGGGATTATTGGCATCCACCGAATCGCAGTAGGTTGCCGTACATCCCAAAGTATCTGTAACCGTTACACAGTAAAGGTACCAGTTATTGGGGTTGGCATAGGTATGATTCGGATTCTGACCTGTCCCAAAATTTCCGTCACCAAAATCCCAGGTATAGGCGAATTGCGGATTGCCACTCGTAGTTTGTGCGCCAAAATACACCAGTCCGTTTGTGTTTGAACTTGTATCTGTATAGGCCCAGGCAGTTGCTGAGAAGCCCGTACAGGGATTCGAATTACCTACTGTTACAGAGTCACAATAAGTAACAGTGCAATTGCTATCTGATGCCGTTACACATACCGAATAGCTTCCTGTTCCGGAATAGGTATGAGACGGATTTAATCCTGACCCGAAAGAACCATCTCCGAAGGACCAGGAATAAAATGTGGATGAAGAATTCATACCACTCGTTGAACCGCTAAAAGCTACTACGTTTCCTGAAGCAGTCCAGTTGTAGGTCACAGTACACTGTGCCTGAATCTGGGTTGTATAGCTCAGAAAAAGGGCCGTTAACAATCCTAATAATTTAAATAATTTCATAATTTGTGTAATTAATTGTTTTGTAAAAAAATGTTTGTGATATAAAAGAGATGGTGTTCTACACTTTCATATTACAATGATAAATCATTACATAGAACAAAAAAATTACAAAATTTCAATTAAATTTTACAATTTATAAAATATATTATCCTTAAACAACTCTTAATCATATATTTAGTTATAATTATTTACTAATTTACTCACAATAAACATCAAAAGGATGGTATAAAACAAAAAAAAAAGGTTGCCCACAAGAGCAACCTTAATATAAAAGGATAACTTTAAAATATTTTTTAGAAAGTAGGACATCCCAGTCTGCGACCTTTGTGGTTACAAAGTGTCCATACATAAGAAAGTTCGAAACCTCCGTTCCCTCTTGAGGCGCCTATCAATTTAGATACATTGATATCATAACTAAATCCGATATTGGAAGAACCGAATTTCATACGTAATAAAGCAATTAAGGCATCCACTCCAAAGACTGCCTGATCAGAGTTTACCTGAGCCATATTAGCCCCTCTCATATATACACCTAATGTAAATGCCTGCCTTGAGGTAGACTTTTTACTGAAATCAAACTTAATTCCTGTACCTACATTCAACTGAGTAGAAGGCCCCTGAACAAATACAGCAAAATTTGGAACCAAAGCAAGGCGTTTTGCCAGCCGTGCCTCTGCCCCACCATGTATGGTAAATTTGGTAAAAAGAGGCTCCGTCCCCTGCGTTATAAAGGATAAATTTGCTTTGGTAAGGTGCTGAAAACCTATACCTGCATAGATATTACTTTTATTGTTTTTATCAAGCGCTGAAAACCAAAGTAATCCTGCACTTAAATCAGCTACTGCAAGGCTTTTGTTAAAAACATCCTCATTATCAGGCAGTGCAGGATTGAAGGCAGAACCATCCCAATTTGTTCCCCATCTCAATTGATCCAATCGGATACTTCGTTGAGTAAAACCAATCTGAGCACCTGCAACTAGATAATGTTCATTGGCTCTGCGACCGCCAATCTTTTTAAGGTAAGAAGCAGAAAGAGCTGCCTGAATAGAAGTCATTGCAGAAGCACCTGCCCTGTCTACCCAAACGGATAGCCCTGCACCCACATAATCCTTCTTACCCACATTAAATTTCCCTTCCACCCCAAGGCCAAAGGTATTAAATGCATATTTCCCGGCAACAGAAGCCCATTGATTTCTGTAAATCGCAGAAACCCTCATCTGACAAGACATTACACCGGTTGTAGCCGGATTGAGTGTCAGGTTGGAAACATAGAATTGTGAGAAGTGCATATCCTGTGCCTTTGCTGTATTCATAGAAGCAAAAAGAACAGAAATAATAAGTGTAAATAATTTCCCTGATTTCATAATCTTTTGATTTTATTTTTCTCCTTTTGGGAAAGTAGAATTTAGTTTCTTATTGTATTTGTATTGGAATAATATTTAATTCTGATTTTTTATAAAAAAGGAACCGCCTGCCTTAGAAGGCGGTTCCTGTTTTTATCATCGTACTAATGTAACATCTCCTTTGCGTACTACTACCTCTCCGTTCATCATTTCAATTTCAGCATAGTAGACCAACACTGCCGGATTCATAGGCTTACCGTTAAAGACACCATCCCATCCGTTTGAAGGATCTGTAGAACCAGGTTGGAAGTCTTCTCCGATGTGAACCATTTCTCCCCATCGATCAAAGACCATGAAGGTCTTAATAGACCGCACATCGGTGGATCCGTAGACTGTGAAAATATCATTGACACCATCGCCGTTAGGTGAGAAACCATTTGGAACATAGATCGATTCCTCCTGATTAACGATTATTTCAACCATTGATGTATCTCCACAACCATTATTCAATGCAATAATAAACTGCATATCGGTATAGAAGGTATCCGGAGTAAAGCCTTCAAGGGCAGTAGTTCCGGTAAACAAGGGTGTAATAACACCTGTATTCGGATCGAATTGTGACCATGAGACAAGAGAACTGTCAATTCCTGTTATTAAGTTGTTCACTGTACCGTAGAGATCTACTGTTTCACCCATATTGATGGTCTGATCCTGGAAGGCAGTAACAATATAGTTGAGTGTATCCCTGATAATGATATTCTCTACCGAGTCGACACAACCGTTCGCATCCTGTGTAAATACTGTGTAAATTCCTGCACCCAAGCCCTGCGACAATATCGCTGTGGAACCATAAGGTCCTACGAAGGAATAAGAGTATAGGTATGGCGCTGTTCCTCCTGCTATTGAATCAAGATTTATAACACCATCCAAACTATCTGTACAACTTACAGTGTTTCCACTCATAAAGGCTGCCACAGGAAGTAGTGGTTGAGAAATATCTATTGTATCGGTAGCAGTACATCCTGTCGAATCTGTAATAATTATAATGTATGCCGTATCATTTGGTATTGCAGTCAATCCGGTAGCAATAGCTGTTGTAGCTCCATTATCCCACAGATCAGAAACTGCGAGAGAATCTCTGCCGGTAACTATTGCATTTACCGCACCGTCCGCACCATTGAAACAACTTACGTCATTAATGACACTTGCAGTTACAACGAGAATATCAGGACTTTCGATAAAGGCAGAATCTATATAGACACATCCATCGGCATCTGTTACCTCGACAAAGTAGGTAAAGAGGATATTGAAACCACCATTGTTATCAGGAACAACGTTTCCGTCAAGGCCTGTTGCAGTCTGAGATGTACTGATTATAGTAGGATTGGCACTGGTAAACCATTCATAGGTATACCCGCCTGCTGTACTTGAAGTAGTTACTGAAGCAGTACCATCTGAGTATCCAAAGCAGCTTTCATCAGTTACAGATACACTACCGGTGATATTGCTGTTGCTTCCTAAGTCAACAGCTAAAACACCAATACAATGTGTAAAGCCGAGGTCACGGACAACCATGTCGTAGAAGCCACTTGGCAGACTATCAAACAAGGGAGATGACTGAAAGGTCAAACCACCATCGATTGAATACTCGTAGTTATTAGGGGTACCATTCGTTTCAGAAGGTCCTCCTGTAGCTATCAAGCGTACAAGACCGTTGGAATCCGCACAGGTTGCCGACACTAAAGAATCTGTCTGAACAACTATCGGTGAAGGTTCGATGACCGTAGCAGTAGCAGAAGCCAGACAGCCTCTTGCATCCTGAACTGTCATTGTATAAGTACCTGCAGCCAATGTACCGAGTGTATCTAATGCGCCCGGAGCAGCAGGTGACCAGGTTACGGTATAACCAAAGCCTGTTCCGAATGGAGTACCACCGGTAACGAT
>CAJQOX010000104.1 GCA_905480075.1 uncultured Aureispira sp.
GTTTTGCCCGGAAATTGGGCTATTAAAAAACTCTCCTACAATATTATTATAAGCAGCTAATCCCGGGTTAATATCAAGATTAGGTTCATAGTCGTAGAAAGAGTTAAAAAATGCACCATGACCGTAATTTACATCCCAACCAATAGTATCTCCTATAGTATTATACTGAGGGACAGAATCTGTTGGAAAAAAGACGGGGTCACGTTTTTGATAGAATTTTCCGACATAGCCATATTCCCATAGTCTATCTTTATATCTGGGATCTTCTACGGAAAAATTTGTTTGAGAGTAATCCCCCTGAAGTTCATAGCTAAAGTTTTGAAAAACAGATTGAGTTTTTGTAGAATCGCCTTCTTCGTCATTATCACCACCTGGTTGAGTAGAACTTACAGTATGGCGAAAACGCCCTGAAACACGCCAGGTATTTTCTTTAAAAGAAGGATTAAACTGATAATTAAACAATCTGTTGTCAGTAGATGCAGAATTTCCCCATTGGAACTGTCCTTGTCCACCGGCTACAAAATAAAAATCCTTATTGGGTTTAAAATCCAGTTTTCCATTAAAGACAGCATATGATTCACGGGCATTAGGTCTGATAAGAGTAGCTTCAAGGTCATCTTCCGTTAAAAAGTCAGCGGAGTAAACTGAGCCAAAACCACTTGGATTCAGAACGAGGGGCTGAGCCAGAATTTCGTTCAGTTTATCATCCTTCAATTTAAATGAGCCCAAAGCAGAGGGTCTGTTATCGAGAGTAGTCGAGTAAACACCTGCGAAACGATAGCCCAGGATAGAAGATTTTCTAACTTTGCCATCTTTTTTCAGTGTATCTCCCAAAGCATTAATCATTGGTTTTGCAATGATAGGCCCCGAGAAATAGGCGTCAGCACGATTGGCAGCGAAAGCATCGAGGAACTGAGAAGTTTCAAGCTGCACACCAACAGTCAATTTAGAGGAAGGCCCTTTAGTAATAATATTGGTAATAGCACCTGTTGCATCACCGAATTCGGCAGGAACACCAGAAGTAATAATCTGCACCTGATCAATTTCTGTTTCAGGGATACCAAAATTTCCGATAACCCTGACACCATCTATATAGGTATCGTTACTTGAGCTTCGGCTACCATTAGAGTTGATAGCTTCGCCTTCATCAGCCTGATTGACACCTGCAGTAGTAGCCACAATAGAAGTAACATTACGGGTAGCGAGGTTTTTGATATCCTCAGAACCAAGCGTTTGTCCCCCAGAAGTAGCATCTTGTTCGATAAGAGGGATACGATAACCTCTTACAACAATTTCAATAGCCTTACCTGTACTATCAGATAAGACATCAGCACCTTCTTCCATTTCAACATCGAAACGAACGACCTTACCTAACTTAACAACTACACCTTCTGTTTTCACAGTGGGGAAGCCAATATAAGATACCAGAACATCATATGTTCCAGCTTCAACATTGGAAAAGTTATAATTCCCATCAAAATCGGTTTGAGTACCTGAAATCTGAGTACCCTCCTTTTCCAGAACAATATTAGCAAAAGGGAGCCCCTCATCGTTTCCAATATCAATAACCTTCCCCTGCAAACTACCAGTAGTCTGAGCGAAAAGATAACCGCTTCCTAAAAACAACAGAGTTAACAAAATTATGTAACGAACCATAACTATATAAACTTTAAAAAAGTTAAAAAATTAAACGTTATTTTATATATCAATCGAACAAAAAAAAGAAAAAATCAATAGGTATATATTTTGTTTTTACAATAAAAAACACAAATCAAAGAAGATTCTTTTACACAAAAACCTAACAAATTGTTAATAAGAGCAGACAGATTTAACATTTATTTTAAGAAAAGAAAAGTTAAAAAAGCTACAGCAAAAAAACAAACATAAAGAATATAAATATATAACTATATAATTTCCAGCTAGTTAAAAATAAAAATAAATTCTTACTTGAAGGTTTAGATTTTTTTTTCACAATTAACATTTTATTGTGAACAAACAAAAGTATAATCTAAATCCGACAATACCAAGTCTACAGCATCATAATTCGGTCAAGTAATAATTTTGCTAGTCTCAGCTTAGATTCATTTGTCCATCCTGCAATATGAGGAGTAAGCAACACATTATCTCTTTGATACAAATCATTAAAAAGCAAATCCTGATTCACATTAAAAGTACTGGGTTTTTCATTTTCAAAAACATCAAGACAAGCCCCTTTTATCTTACCTGAATTCAAAGCCAATAATAAATCGGACAAAGGGACGATATTACCTCTTGAAGTATTAATCAGGACAATTTGTTTTTTGAACAAAGACCAAAACTTAGAATCAGCGAGACCTTTTGTCTCGGTGGTACTTGGCAAATGCAGACTAAGGACATCAACATTTTCAAAAATTTCATTCATATCAGATTCCACAACATAAGAAAAATCTTCAGCATAACCCTTAATATATTTGTCATAAGCCAATACTTTAACATCAAAGCCTGCCAATCTTTCAGCGAAAGCACGGCCAGTATAGCCAAAGCCAATAATTCCAATAGTTTTACCTTTAAGTTCCCAACCTCGGTTCAGTTCCCTTTGCCAAATTTTCTGACGCACCTGTGCATCTGCATTTTTCAAATTGATAAACAAAGCCAGGATCATCCCGAGGGCATGTTCAGCTACAGCATCACAATTACCATCCGGAGAACGCAAGACATGCACATTTAACTTCTTACAGAAATCGAGGTCAACAATTTCGAGGCCTGAACCTAATCTGGCGACAAAACGGAGGTTATAAGCTTTTTCCAATAAGCTTTTATCGACAATAATTTTACTATTAATGACAACACCCTGAAACTGATGAATAATTCTATGAACTTCTTCTAGAGAAATACCTGGTTGATAATCACAATAATACCCTGCATCAGACAATCCATTAATCAAAACATCATGGACATTATCCGTTATCAGGACTTTGGGTTTTTCTTTTATCATTGGAATAAAAAGGAAAGTAAATTTACAAAAACACAGCATAAATCAGAAGCTGAATTGCTGGCAAATATAAAATATATTAGCCTTTTTCAACAAAGAAAGAGAAACAAAATGAATTAAAATTACAGTAATTAATGCTTATCAGGCATTAAAAAAAGTAAAACAGCAACAATGTAGAGGATTGGAAATTAAATACAGAAAAAGGGAATACCCGGACAAAAGATATTAAAAGAAAAAGGATAAAAAGGGGAACGAGAAAATTAAGATGGGGAATGCTTAAAAGTCAGATTTGTCAGGTAGATAAATTCTTCCACAGACAGATTTTCCGGTCGTTTTTGGAAGAACTCATTTACAAATATAACGTTTTTTGGGAGAAATTGTTTCATTGAGTTGCGTAACATTTTTCTTCTCATGTTAAAAGCGGCCTTAACCACTGATTTTAAGCGCTTTTCGTCACATCCTAAATTTTTAAAATTTTTTTTGCGTGTAAGTCTGATGACGGCAGATTGCACTTTTGGAGGGGGCGAAAAATTTTCTGGTCCCACAGTAAAAAGGTATTCGACATCATAAAAAGCCTGAACGAGGACTGAGAGAATTCCATAAGCTTTACAATCGGGTTGCGAGACGATACGCTGCGCTACTTCTTTTTGAAACATACCAACCAATTCGGGTACTGATTCTTTGTATTCGAGCATTTTGAAAATTATCTGAGAGGAAATATTGTATGGGAAATTACCGATAATAGCAAATTGGTCGTTAAAAATTTCCTTAAGGTTAACTTTCAGGAAATCCTGACTAATAATATCAGGGATAAGTTTATTATAATGTTTGGCGAGATAAAGCACCATATCCTTGTCAGCTTCAACAACTTTGAGGTGATGATTTGTATATTCGAAGAGATATTTAGTGAGCATTCCTTTACCTGGTCCCACCTCTATGATATCCTTATATTGATTTGTCGCAGAGAGTGAAGCAGCAATTTTTTCAGCGATAGCTTCATTGTTCAGAAAATGCTGTCCAAAAGATTTTTTTGCTTTCATATTGGTTGATTATCAAATTGTACAATTTAAGCTGTACATATTTAAACAAAAGTACAACGAAATCATCAGAACAAAAAACCACATCACAATAAGTTCATCAAACAATAGTAACAGAGACAATAAAAGTAGAACAATAAGAAGATATATTTTAAATATAATAAGGAGCGATACAAAACATTTGGCATTATCATAACTTTAAGTATATTAGCGAACAACAAGAATTAAAATTGATTATTTTTTTCAATTAATATTATCAAAACAGATGAACACAGAAATAAGCATTACAAATGCTCAAAAACATCAGGGTAATCTTATCATAATCAGTTACAAAGAGTCAATAGAAAGGGCTGCTAGTTATTTAACGGTCACTGAATCAGAAATTTTAGAACAATCTGTTGAAAAAGGCAACAGGCAAATCACTTTTTTGCAAAAAAGCCGGTTAATCGTAGTAGAAATTCTATCAAAGGAAGAAAACAGGTCAAAAACTCAGGAATTAGCAAGGCGTACAGCATCAAAGACGATTACATTATTACGTCAGTACAAGGTTACCGAAGCCACCCTGATAGACAGTACAGGAAATAACCTTAGTCGTAATTTTGCAGAAGGGATGGTACTTTCAAATTATCAATTTTTAAAATACTTAAACGATAAGGAAAAAACAAAAAGCACCTTCAGTACATTACATATCCCTTCCGGGGATATATCAGAGAAAGAACTGACTGTACTAAAAAGTATACTTGAGGGAGTTTGCAGTGCGAGAGATCTGGTAAACGAACCTCTATCCTATCTGACGGCACCACAATTATCTGAAGAAATAAAACTTTTGGGAGAAGAGGCCGGATTTTCAGTAAATGTTCTCGAAAAGGAAGAAATTGCCGCCTTGGGAATGGGAGGGATTTTATCAGTAAATCAAGGAAGTCTTACACCACCGACATTTTCAATATTGGAGTGGAAGCCTGCGCATGCAAAGAACAAACAGGCAATAGTATTGGTAGGGAAAGGAGTAGTTTATGACACCGGCGGGGTAAGTCTGAAGCCCACAAAAAACTCCATGGATTTCATGAAATGCGACATGGCGGGTTCGGCAACTGTAATAGGGACAATATATGCGGCTGCAAAATCAAACATGCCATTGCATATAATATGTCTTGTACCTGCAACCGACAACCGGCCCGGAGTAGAGGCATATGTCCCCGGAGATATAGTTAAGATGTATAGTGGTACAACGGTAGAGGTATTAAATACCGATGCAGAAGGCAGGATGTTACTTGCTGACGCCTTACATTATGCAAAACAATATGACCCTGAGCTTGTTATAGACGTAGCAACCCTTACTGGTTCTGCGGCGAGGGCAATTGGCACACAAGGAGGTGTATTTATGGGGACGGCCCCTGAAATGACAAAAAAGGCACTTAGCAACTCGGGCTATGAAGTACATGAACGGCTGGTAGAATTTCCTATATGGGATGAATACAAGCAAATGCTTAAATCTGACATAGCTGATTTGAAAAATCTGGGAGGTTCAGAAGCTGGCGCGATAACTGCCGGAAAATTTCTGGAACACTTTACAGATTACGATTGGATTCATATCGATATTGCGGGTGTAGCATTTATGCACCACAGAGACAGCTACAGGCCTAAGGGGGGCACAGGATATGGTGTACAGTTGCTTTATAATTTTCTTTCGAATTATAAGGACGTCTGGTCTTAAAAATTTTCCATTTTTTTGAGTATCTTTGTGTGAAATCTTAAAAAGGAGATTTATAAATAATCAATAAGAATAATATAATCCGTTTTCACAAGAATGAAAACAGCAGAGGGGTATTCCCCATTATATTTCTACATAATCACCGGAAGACAATTCCGGACAAAATAGCGTAAGTATCCACAGGGATACTTCAAATTCACATATGAGTAATAACAAATTAAAAATAGGTATATCTGTCGGTGATATAAATGGAATCGGATTGGAGGTAATATTAAAAACTCTATCAGACAAACGTATGATGGCCTGGTGTATTCCGGTATTATACTGCTCAACAAAGGTAGCCTCCTATCACAAGAATATCACAAAGATAAAAGAGCTGACTCTCCACAATGCAAAGGACATTCATTCATTGAATCACAACTCAGTAAATGTAATAAACTGCTGGATGGAGAATGTCAAAATAACATTAGGTAAGTGTACAGCAGAAGGCGGCAAATATGCTTCTTTTTCATTAGACCAGGCAAGCGAAGATTTAAAGGCCGGTCATATTGATGCATTAGTTACCGCACCGATAAACAAAAAAGCGATGAATCTGAGTGGCTTTGAGTTTCCCGGACATACCGAATATCTGACCAATAAGTTTGAAGCTGAACAAAACTTAATGTTAATGGTACATGAGGACCTCAGAGTGGGTTTGGTTACCAATCATTTACCAATAAGTCAGATTTCACAAACAATTACCGAGGAGTTGGTGTTACAGAAAATTCTATTATTTGACAAAACCCTGCGGATGGATTTTGGCATTGAAAAGCCTGCTATAGCAATTTTGGGTCTCAACCCACATGCTGGCGATTCTGGGGTTTTGGGCAATGAAGAAATAGAAATTATAGCACCTGCAATAGAGAAAGCCAAGTCGAAAGGCGTATTGGCGATAGGATCCTATGCTGCTGATGGTTTTTTTGGTTCTGATAATTATTTAAATTTTGATGGCATTCTTGCGATGTATCACGATCAGGGTTTAGCACCATTTAAAACGCTTTCTTTTGGCAGCGGAATAAATTTCACTGCCGGGCTATCTATCATCAGAACCTCACCTGACCATGGAACAGGCTATGATATAGCAGGAAAAAATGTTGCTAATCCACAATCATTCCGACAAGCTTTATACCTTGCTATTGACAGCTGCAAGCAACGTGCAGAATATCTGGAAATGACTTCTAACCCATTAAAGGAAATTGACCTGAAGGAGTATGATAAAAAGCAGGGTAAATATAGTGGAAGGTCAAAAGGAAAAAAGAAGGATAGTAATAACTCTAAAAACATCACTGAGGAGGAAAGCACCAAGGAGGAGACGAAGAGAAAAACAAAAGAGTTGACAACTGATGACAACAGTCAGTTAACAGTAGAAGAACGTCTTGAACTTGCTGCTAAAAAGAAAGAAGCTGAACAGAGAACAGAAAACGAGCTTTTAGAAAAGGATAATAATACTGCAGAGGACATTTTGAATTCTGATGCAAGTGTAGAAACCGAATCAGAGGATAATAACAAGGAAGAGGTTCAGGATAAAATTGAGCCCGAGCTTATCGATAGTACAGCTACGATAAAAACTACAGAAAAAAAAGAAAATACAGAACAAAAGGAAGAGGACATTAAAGAGAAGGTCGTGGACAACTCAGAAGAAGAAGAAGCAAATGATACTATTTCGGAAGTCGATACAGAAGTAATAGTTGAAGACATGAGTGATTCTGTTGATTCTGAAGATAAAGTAAAAGAAGACAAATTGAGTTAAAAGGAATAGCAAGAAAAATCAGTCCGGATAATATATAAAAGCAGTCTTCACAAAAGGGCTGCTTTTTTATATTTAATCAAAAAAGCAGTTGTCAAATAAACTACCTGATTAAAATATTATGAAATTATAAAATAAAAATAAAAAATGAAGAACATCATCCTTTCAATCATTATAATTCCAATATTGTCATCCTATGCAGTCGCTCAGGATTCAGAAAATAAACTTCCTGAAAAGTTAAATCTTACGATACATGAGTATGGTTCCGAACAACCCTCATTCAGTTCAACAATATCATACAAAGTTGAAAATTATAAACTGTCATACCGATATGACCACAACGGCAGTCTTGGCAAGAACAGTACAGAAGTTCATGCCACAAAGAAGTTTCCTCACAGGATGCAACGAGAAGCCTGGCGTTTTCTTTCAGACACCACCCTCTTCAGGACAGAACAGAATAATTTTTCTGAAGGAGACAATTCTGAAAAACTGATAGAAATAAGTTTAGAATACAACCACAACGGGGCTACAAAAAACTGGACAATGAAGGGTGGAGATAAAACGCTGAGAGAAATAACTGACTATAAGAAGATAATTGAATTTGAATCATTGCTCAGAGAGATGGCCGGATTGGGGGAGAAATAAAACAAAGCCACTGTCAAAGCAAGAGTACCCCCACATTAAATATTATTTGAGGCAACAAAGACAGATAATCAAAAAGTGAGAACATTTCGTATATCCTCTTCCGACTTTACAAAAGCAGCAGGTTTCATTTGAAAGGTAAATTGCTTATCATCAGCAGGCACATTGGGCATATCAGCGACTAACAATTGATTATTTTCATCAATTGCCCAGATAAGGTTGTTATCTTTTGGGTGGTATTTAACCGTAGTTGTTTGATCGTTTAAATTAAATTGAGAGAAGTAGTAAAGTTGTTTATTTTTATTTGAAATAAATAGTTTATCGACTGCTAAATCCTCTCCATATTCATTTACAAATTTTGCATTGATTTGCAATTCATCCATCATTTCGACTTTTTGGCCACAATTCCAGAGACCGAATCTATGGATAGAGAATTTATTAACAATTTGCGCCCAACCGGAATTTAGATTATTATTAAACTCCATTTTCATCTGAGATACAGCAGCCTGAACATCAGCATTCCATTGAGTGAATTTGGCATTATATTTTTCGAGGTCTTTTCTATACTGATTTTCAGAAAGATCAGTAGCAATAATAGCAGGATAAACATCAAATTCTTCGATAATTTTTTCACCGTTT
>CAJQOX010000105.1 GCA_905480075.1 uncultured Aureispira sp.
TCAATCGGCCTTCATCTTTTTGTCGCCCTTGCTGAGCCACTTTCCCCATTCTTTGCTGTAGGGGTGAATGTTCTTAGTATCCGTATTTTGACCGTCAAAAAGCGGCAATTCGCGGTTTGTCCATTCAAAGATACCACCGTAGAGATTATAGACCCTTCTGAAGCCCGCCGCCAATAATTTTTCGCCCACTTTTTCGGACCTGTAACCTATTGAGCAGTAGACCACCACTTTCGATTCTTTGGGAATGTCGCTGACCGATTTCAGCGAGAAGTTATCGTATCCTACACAGCGGGCATTTTTGAGGTGCGAGACCTTGAATTCTGAGGATTCGCGGGCATCGAGAATGTAGAGGTCTTTGCTGTGGTATTTTTCCTGAAGACGTTCGCAGGAAATCAGGGAAACAGAATTATCGAGCAGGCCCTTTATTTTTTTTTCGAATTTCGCATTCAGAATATCCTGCGAAAAAGCATTGCTGAAATAAAACAACAGAAGGCAGGTAAAAATGAATCTCGGCATCATTGCAATTATTTGGATCAGATTTTTTGATCAGTTAATTATGGTCATCAAACATCAATATTTGTTCCATGTTCTGTGAACAGGTCAGAATACAATGATAAGCAATTCATAATCGTTTTTTTATAAAGACGTAAAAAAAAGCCTGATGTCTATACAACAACAGGCTTTTCAGGAGCAGTATACAGAGGTCAGAATCTTACTCCGGTACCGAAACAAAAAGAAGGTAACACGCCAGTCAGGTTACCCGAAAAAATATCAATTCCTACACCTATTTTAAAAAGAAATCTCTTGTAACCCAGGCGATAATTTATTAAAGCCGGGGTAATGATCACAGTACGGTATAAACCTAAGACAGGAGTGATCCCAAACTGATATTCTACAGAATGCACATTATTAAAGGTCAATCCTGCATAAGCATATAAAGGTACTCCCAGACCACGTCCTACAAAATTATAGCCCATACCTGCGCCGGCACCAATATTAAATTTTCCGGTTGTGTAAATACTTCTTTCATAATTAACACAAGCAGTATAGCCAATAAATCCCATTGATATATTGTTCTTGAATTCAGAGACAGTTTTAGGTTTTGAATAGGAAGGCAAAGAACGGGTTTTTCGAATTTTGGTAGTAGTGATTTCAGCAGGCATGGACCTGCGTAGAACCTTTAATTCAGTATCTTTCTTTATTCGGATAATCTGATACACTGTCACTTTACCGTTTAATTTAAAGGATTTTATATCGAAGCCAAAACTGGAATCCCTCACCGTTTCATTTTTAGCCATCATATAAAAATCGATGTTGTCCTTAGAAATTGCCTGAATGGCATTATTGTCGATCATAAGGGCTTCACTATCATTAAAGCCGGCATCTGTTACAAGAGAACGCATTTTGTCGTTATGAAAGAATACATAAAGATTTGAAGGGTTTTTATACCAGACACTGCCGGATTTCTGAGATTCTTCATTGTGCATTTGTTCATCACTGTAGACAATTTTTCTTCTGAATTGCTTTCTGTATTTGTAGGAAAGCAGAGTAGAGCCTTTGCTGTTTAGATGAAGTACGTTATAGGCAGGTACACCCAGGGCATTATTTACTTCTTTTATAGACATATCCTTCTCAACTTCAATGATCTTTAAAGGAGAAGTATAGGGAGCCCCTATCCATGAGTTACAAGAGGATAAAAAGAAGACCCAAAAGCCAAAAAATATTAATTTTGTAATATTCATTGTTATATTATTAGAAAATTTAAAGATGAATTACCGATGAATTATTTGCGTTTCTTTTTGAATATAGGAACGATCATTTCATCAGGGTTCGGTGAATTCTGTCCAAGGAAATAACGTAGTTTTGCCAATTCGTAGACATCCATTTCATCTTTCGATAACAATTGAATAGTATTGTTGGTTATGAGTATCGCCTCACTGTCTTTGCGTCCTGCTTCAGTTACCAAAGAAACCATTTTGCTATCTTTGAAAAGTACATACAAGAGATAGGAATCGTCGCTGTACCAAAGCTTTCCTTTCGACTGTGATTCTTCGTTGTGTAATTGTGTGTCAGAGCCATAGGACATTTTACGGTTTCTTAATCTGTAGTTGAAAACGAGTACAGAACTCCCGTCTTCCTGTAAGTGATAGACATCGAAAGGGGGAATCCCCAATTTATTGGTAACAGAAGACATAGACATAGATGTTTTCAGGTCAATAATTTTTTCAGTATCTGTATAAGGTGGTGCTATCCACGCACTGCTGCAGGAAGAAATTATAAAGCAAATAATCACAGCAAAGGCAAGCAGGTAGTTTTTCATCAATTAAGTTTTTAATAGTTTCATAAGAATGGCAAATCTAAATATTTTTTATTATATATTTTACATTAATTTATCTTTTTATATAAATCGAATAATAATGGCAAGGGTTTTTTTTGCAATTTTATTTTCCAAAATAAAGAAAAACACCTGACAATTTTAAGTAAAAAAATAAATGATAATATATTAATAAATTGTTCATAGTCAGATCAAAGGATAGAAAACGAGTAGTCGGAACAAGGGGTTTTTCGGTTGTAAAATTAAAACCGTGCCATTTTTTTTTGTCCGGCACGGGGAATTTTTTTCCATTTTATAGACAGATTTGCAATGTTGTTATATTGTAAAATGATGATTAACAATGATTTAACAGTTGGCAGTATTGTTGTGAATACAAATACAAAGACTTAGAGAAATTAACTATCCTGAAAATTAATAATCACCGATATAACCAAATTTCCCAACATCAAAAATCTAAGTTTATGAAAAGAATTGTATTAGAATATGGAATGTTTCTCTTCCTCTGCCTGCTCGGATTTTTTATCTTTATGGTAGTAGTAGGTTTTGCGACAAGCATTAACCTCAGGTATTTTAACAGTGTTATTCACCTTGCCATAATGTATATGGCTATCAAAGAGTTTTACAAAGAAACAAATACCCCATCGATCAACTATCTGAAGGGGATTGCCGTGGGTGTTACTATGTCCTTGTTTGGAATAGTATTGTTTGTGATTTTCCAATTAGTGTTTTTACATCTTGATTCTGCTTTTCTAACACAAATTAAGGAAACGACATTATTTGGTTCCTTGATTAATCCTTTTACTGTAGCAGCCGCTATTTTTGTGGAAGGCTTGGCCATGAGTTTCATAGGTTCCTATGCTATTACCCGGCTAATAGAAAATGCAAGTAAAGAACCTTATTTAGGGTAACTATTAAGCATGCTATGGTTTTTCGTACTATTAAAGAGACAGGAAGTTCCTAATCAAGACACCTGAAAAAACCACAAATTTTACGAAAAACGAATTTACTAAAAACACAAACACAAACAC
>CAJQOX010000106.1 GCA_905480075.1 uncultured Aureispira sp.
CACCGGTCAATCTCAGGGCCTGTTTGATAAGTTCTGGGTTATCGGTACCAATTCTCAAAACAAAATCAGGGGCTATCAGCATAGTCATGGCACAGACCATAGTAACAGCAAAACAAAGCACCGCAGTTTTGGTAGTTACCCAAAATACTTCCTCCGTCTTATTTTTCCCAATAAGATTGGAAACCAAGGTATTAATACTGGAAGCAAAGCCCCAGCAAGGAATCATAAACAAGAGATAGACCGCTCTCATAATATTGGAAATAGCCAGTTCTGTCTTGCCCATATCTTCAATAATAATAAAAAATATAAACCAGCTTCCCATTCCCACAACTGATTGCATAACAATAGGCGTAGACAATTTCAGTTGAGCCTTAATTATTTTCAGGTCAATTTCGGGAAATTTAAACAGTCCGTACTCTCTGTTTTTCTTATCCTTGACCATATAAACGATAAAGACTATAAAAGCAAAACCTTCCGCTATAGTGGAAGCAAGTCCGGCCCCTGCAATACCCATTTCAGGGAAGCCCCACTGACCATATATCAGGGTATAATTGAGTACAGTATTAATTATTCCCAGCACAACGGCATTATAAATAATAACCTGAGTTCGGGCTACCCCGGTATAGAGAGCAACAATAATCACCCCTGCATAGCTGAAAAAGATACCGGAAGAACGGTAATCGAGGTAGGCAATACAAGCATTAAAAATATCGGGATTATTGATAAATATTCCAAAAAAGTAATAGGCCCCAAATTTCATAAAGAGAAAGAGAAAAAGTGCCAGAGAGACGGCAAAAGCAAGCATCGAATAGTAAATAGGACCAATTTTTTCCATTTCCCCTGCCCCCATTCTCCGGGCTATCATTATTTGACCGGCCTTGGAAAAGCTATATCCGATAGAGGCAATCATCAGATAAAAAACACCGACCAAGCCGATCGCACCCAATTCGATTTCACCAACTCTACCTAAAAAAATAGTATCGGTAAGCGTAATCAGATTCTGAACAGCAGACCCAATCATTATTGGAATCGACAACTTAAAAATACTCAGATATGTAACATTTGTTTTCAATAGGCAATTTTAAAATACATAACTAATCCTCAGAAATTATATCCTGATAGTCGAAATACTGTTCATTGATGCCTCCTATATAATTTCTGATTTGATCCCTTCCGGTGTTCAACTTGGAAGATGTGATAAAATAAGGAGGCATATCTTGCCAGTATTCAAGGAATTTTTCTTTAAAGTTTTTGAGAAAGCTTTTATTATTATGAGATTTCTTTTTGTCATTCTTAGTAAAAACCAAAACAAATGGCACCCTGTTCTGCCCCATCCAATTGGCAAATTCAATATCTTTGTCCTGAGGAGGCACACAACTATCGATAAGCAGGAAAGCACACTGAAGATTAGGGCGGTTACACATATAATCATTGATCATTTCGCGCCAATGCAATCGGGTTCGTTTGGCAATCCTTGCATATCCATATCCCGGCAAATCAACCAGGTACCAAATATCATCAACATCATAATAATTGATAGTCTGCGTCTTTCCAGGCTGAGAAGATATCTTTGCAAGTGTTTTATTATTACAAATCATATTAATCAAAGATGATTTTCCAACATTGGAACGACCAATAAAAGCATACTCAGGCCGGTCTGCTTTTGGGCATTGACTTAATTTTGTATGACTTGAAATATATTTGGAATGGTAGATTTCCATTTAATTTGTTAAAATTGTGTAATAAAAATAAAAAGTAATAAAAATGTAATTAAATAATAAAATAGGTAATCTTTCTATCAATTAATGTGTAAATTTGTGGTGTAAAGATAACAGGATTTATGAAGGTAAGTATCTGAATCGGCAACAAAATATTTTTTCTGTATTCAATGCACTGAAATCCTGAAAGCAACCTATTGGTTAATAAGCATTAAGTAAAAAACATGACATCAAAAGAGGTAAAATCGGAATCTGTCAAGCCCTATGAGGAAAAGGAAGAAAAGAAAGAACAGGTATCTTCGATGTTCAATAATATAGCTAAGTATTACGATACCCTCAACCGCGTTTTGTCATTGGGGATTGACAAAAGCTGGAGGAGAAAAGCAATAGGGATTCTAAAAGAAGATAATCCTCAAAACATTCTCGATGTTGCAACCGGTACGGCCGATCTGGCCCTGGAAGCAGAACGTCAATTGAAGCCTGAAAATATAACAGGAATTGATATTTCTGTAAAAATGTTGGAAATTGGTGATAAAAAGATACTAAAACAGGGACTTGAGAACGTTATAACCCTGAAGGAAGGTGATTCTGAACATCTTCCCTTCGAAGACAATAGTTTTGATGCGGCGATTGTAGCCTTTGGGGTTAGAAATTTTGCTAATGTTTCTGCAGGTTTAAAAGAAATGGTGCGGGTTTTGCAGCCTGAAGCTAAATTGGTAGTTTTGGAATTCAGCCGACCTACAATGTTTCCATTTAAACAAGGATTTAATTTTTATTTCAAATATATTTTACCGCTTATCGGGCGGCTTACATCAAAAGACAAAAAAGCCTATGCGTATCTCTACGAATCTGTTCAGGCCTTTCCAGAGGGTCAGGATTTTTTAGATTTATTAACTGACATCGGTCTTAAAAATACATCATGCAAAAAATTATCGTTAGGGATTTGTTCTATCTACACCGCTACAAAATAGTACTGATAGCCCTTTTCTGTCTTTTGAACTCCTTCGAAACCTATGCTCAAAAGGGATCTTTCAACTACGACAATAAATTTTCTAAGAAAGATTATTACTTCGGCATCACATTGGGCTTCAACACATCGAGGCATCGAATAGAGAAGCATCAGGTTCTTATAAACAACGACTCGATCGAATCAGTGAACGGCTTGTATGGCCCGGGCTTCAATTTGGGTATTGTTGCAAACATAAAACTGGGCAAACATTTTGATTTTCGTTTTTTGCTTCCTACCCTATCCTTTGCCGACCGCAGGATTGAGTATAAATTGCGTCAAACCAAAACTATTGTTGAGAAGAAAATCGAATCTGTATTTTTAGAATTTCCAATACATTTCAGATTCAAATCCAAGCCATATAAGGATTTTCGGGTGTTTGTTGTAGCCGGGCTTCGTTACAGCATAGATTTAGCATCGAACTCTCGTTCCAGGAAGGCAGATAATCTGGTAAAGCTCAATCAATCGGACCTTGCCCTTGAATTGGGTGTTGGTTTTCAGGTCTTCTTCCCTTATTTTATACTTTCTCCTGAAATTAAATTTTCCTATGGTGTTTTGGATTTGCATGCACGAGATGAGAACCTATCCTTTTCATCCACTATCGATAAACTTTTTTCGAGGGGTTTTGCAATATGTCTGCATTTTGAGGGATAAACAAAATTTACTTTTCACAAAAAAAGTATAAAGTATAATAAAAATGATATTTTGGGAATACTTGTTTATGCAGTGCTCTTATTTTTCAGAAAATCCTCAATTTTTCATTTCCCGTGAAATCTGATTCAAGGTTTATTCTTTTTGTTGCGTTGATGTTCATGGTAAATCTACTGTGGATGAACCACTCGGTCAGTTTGTGGGAGGAAGATGAAGCTGCCTACATGGGTTTTGCTACTCAGATGCTTGAAAGCGGAGATTTTGTAAATGTAGAGTATCAGTGGTCGACAATACATCGTAAAACCCCCTTTCACTTCTGGACAATAGCCCTTTCTTTCAGTATCTTTGGTGTTAATGAATTTGCCCTCAGAATTCCTTCTGCCCTGGCCATTTTTCTGACCTGTCTTTTAGTTTACCGTTTAGGCAGAAATCTTTTCGGAGAAAAAACTGCCTGCCGGGCCGCCGTAATCCTCGCCACTTCAATACAATTACCACTGTTGGGGAAAATAGCACTGACAGATGCCACTTTATTATTATCAGAAACCCTTGCTGTATTATCTCTTCTGAATTTTCTTTATAAGCCTTGTTGGAAATATAATCTGGGCTTATGGGCCGGTATCTCTGTTGGTATAATGGTAAAGGGCCCTCCCGTAATACTTCTTACAGGAGGACTATGGCTGTTATTGGCCATTTTTCACCCACTAAGAAAGAATCTTATCAAGACACATCCCTGGTTTTGGGGTCTAGTCGCCCTAATACCCTTTGCATATTGGTCTTACCTGTCCTGGGTTCAGGATTATGCTTTATGGCAACAAACGCAGACCGGAATACCCTTTGAGGAATGGTGGGAGGAAGAATTATATGCTAAGAAAATACACCTTTTGCCTTTTTTATGGGACTGGTATATCATGAAACGAATAAATGGTTCTGTTTTGGGACAAACTGGTTTCATTGGCTATCATTTCGTCGTTTTAACAATAGCCTTTGTTACCTGGCTTCCTTTCTGGTTTTCCACTATTGCTGCAACTATTAAAAATCTGTACAAACCCAACGAAAAACATCTGATGCTTATTCTGTGGGTAATTATGGCTTGGTTTTTTTGGGAATTTATGAGTAGCAAGCTTCCCTCTTATTCTATAGCAGTACAACCTGCACTTGCTTTGCTTATGGCCATTCAGATTACTGCATTTGAAAAACAAGAAAGAAATAAAATCCTGCTACATGCCGGCTTAGTTTTATATAGCATAATATTCACGGTAATAATCTTTGGATTACCTTTTCTATTATGTTTTGATACAGACAACAGCCATTTTCCTGAAGCTATCATTTTTCTTTCAAGTTCAATTCAGGATATTTTGGGAGAGGTTCCTTTATATTATATCTTGCCAATGTCAGCAATTTTGGCTTTTTTATTGATAAAAATCCTGCTGCAGAGAGAACAAATAGAAAGTTTGTACAAAAATCTGGCTCTTTTTGGACTGGCATTCATGTTTTTGATTTGGTCCTTTATCAGTCCACTCATAGAACAATCAGCAGTTAAACCCTTTGATGATTTGATAAATACAGCCTATAAACTAAGTAATAACAACAGAAAAACTAAGGCTATCATTGCAGGAATTGACAATAAACAAAAGAAAATAAGTCTGTGGACTTATGCAACTAATATCTTTAACGAGGTGGAATACATGGATTTTTACAATTCCCTTAATGCCTTAACAGGCAAAGAACCTGTTGTGTTAATTCTTGGCACGGATTGTATTAAAAAAATGGGCGATGCCTACAGGGTAAGGGGCTTGAAGTTCAATCCTGTTGAAGTAACTCACCGGTCTACCGATGATTCATTTAAAGAACATAATTACTGGATATTTACAAATGCCGTGAAGGAGTAGTTATGTGTCAGAAAGCAGTAATTAATTTCATTGCATTTTTTTTACTTGAGTAAGACGATGTTTTTATCTTGTTGAAAATTCATGTAAATTAGCATAAATAATAATAAAAAAAATAACATGTACCATAGAAAACTGAAAGAAGCAAAGCAATTCATTGCAAATGATGAAACAAGATTAAGGGAAATATTACACCCGACAAATGACAATCTATCGGTGGGATATAGTGTTGCGCATGCTGTGGTAGCAGCAGGTAAGGCATCCTTGCCACATACGCTGAAAAGTTCAGAAACCTATTACATTTTAGAAGGAAAGGGCAGAATGCATATAAATGGTGAGATAAAGGATGTTGCCAGGGATGACATTTTTTTAGTGCCCCCCTTAGCAGAACAATACATTGAGAACATTTCATCAGAAGACCTGATTTTCCTCTGCATCGTCGAACCTTTCTGGCAGGAAGAGGAAGAAGAAATATTCTAGCAGGAAATATGTTTATCATAAGCAAAACCATATATAAAGTAGATTCAGCCTCTTGCTTTACTCTTCCTTTTACCTGAAAGACATTTAATAAAAAATAATTCAAAAATAATTCTTAGATTGGAGTATGAATAAATTCGGGAAAATATTCTTCAACAATATTTCATACTGTATTCTTTTAGCTGCAATATTCTCTGCATGTGGATTATTGATAGTAAAGGCATCTCATCAAAAACCTGATGTTGGCCAATACTGTCAACAGCTGGAAGATGCCCTGCACAAGTCAGAAGAAGAACTGGAAGGCTTGTTCAACAACGGATCATTTTTACTGAATGCTGTTGAAGGATATGTGCAAGCTGATACAATTGAAAAATATTTACAAAAACCCTTTACCTTTATCATTTATGATGATAAGGACTCTCTTATATATTGGAACAACAACAATATACTCCCTTTTCAGTCAGATTTAAATTACTCAACCTTAGATACGGTTGAAAAATATCCAATCAATGAATCTGTTTTTCTGAAAGTAAGGAAGCCGATAGATTTCAGGATTAACAATAAAAATTATTACTACAATCTTGAAGCGTTAATACCCTTATTCCGTCATTTTTCAATACAGAACAATTATTTGGATGATAATTTTGTTTTGATGCCTCAGGAGTTTTCTGATTTTATCAGTATCAGTGAAGAAAAAACAGCATTCGATGTAAAAGACAGATTGGGCAGGACAATCATCTATATCAAAGCTAAGGAAAACTATCCTTATCTTTGGTATGTAGCTTTCGGGATATTATTTTATATATTAAGTAGTATACTCGCATTAGCTAGCATCTACCTGCTTGCCAGAAAATCTGCACAAAAGGGTTATCCAATTGCCTCACTTGCAATAATAACAGGTAGTTTTATATTTTTCAGAATCTCTATTATTTTTTTTGATTTACCATTTTTCATACAAAATTATGAAGTTTTCAATATTAGATTTTCTGATTTGAACAATCAATGGTTTTATACCTTAGGGGACTTTCTTCTGGATATGTTCCTGTTGTTTATACTCTCAATTTTCATATCCATTGAAATAAAGCCAAAACATACAAGGCATTATAATCAGATACAAAAAACAATATTTGCATTTCTTACCAATTTATTTGTTTGCGGAGGATTGGCAGCACTTCAGGTCGGAATAAGGGATATAGTCATGTCCTCACATATTTCCTTCGAGTTTAATGATTTTTCTCATATTGACCGTTATAGCCTGATGGCATTAACCTGTATAGGTATTCTTTTCTTATCCTATTTCATTGTCAGTCATAAATTTTTTGTATTAAGTTCTACATTTCGCTTTAATAAGAAAAAGAAATCCTTGCTGTTTCTGACAGCATTGGCAGCCGTAATAACTACTTCAGTAATTTACGAGGTATTGCCTGTAGATATTTTCGTTTTTTCAGCGGGAAGCATCATCAACATTATTGCCCTGAAATATTTTTCTCAACGCAAGACTTCCTCTTTAGTTTGGATAAGTATATGGTTATTGTTTTTTTCTACATTGGCGACTATTATTCTTGAAAATTCAAACATAGACAAGGGGATATTACTTAGAAAGGATTTTGCCAGGACACTCGCATTTGAACGGGACATTGAAACCGAAAACATGTTTGGATCCCTCCTTCCCGGAATTTTGGATGACGGCTTATTAAAAATATCGCTGAACAACCCACTTTCTCCTTCTCCCAGACGTCAGGCAATTGAATTACTTACCTACAGGTATCTTGATAATTATTTTTTTGGCAGGTATAATTATAATGTTCATGTCTTCACAGAAAAAGGACGCCCCTACCGTGGTGAAAAACGTGATTATCATGAATTGATGGACAATATAAAAAACAGCATCAAAACCAGCAGTCCCAATTTATATTTCTATTCTCATCCCGACAGTGACTATTCCTATTTTGCCAGATTAAAAATAATACAAAACAACAATACGCTTGCCATAATACTTATTGAATTTAAACCTAAAAAAAGCTTTAAAAAATCTAACATCTATGTAGAATTACTCAGCCGGAACAAGAAAAGAATTGAAAATATTTACGGGCAATTTAATTATGCCTTGTATAAATATGAAGAAAGGGTATCTACAAACAGTACCTACTTTCAGGCACAGCTAAATTATAATCTGAAAAGACCGGAACCTGGAAAATTTCTTAAAGTAAATATTATTAACAAAAAACAATCCGGTAAAAATGTCAGTAGTAACAAAAAGAACAATTATCTGATTTATCGCTCTAAACATGATGGAAACAGTATCTCTATTGTGAGTATTCCACAAATAAATATTTTTAAAATATTATCCGTTTTTGCCTATTTATTTTGTTTCGGCATCTTCCTTCTTTTAGGCTTTCAACTTTTAAATAATATAATCCGGTATTTTACCAGGATAGAAATTGTAACCGTACGTTTTGAAAATACGCTGAGAGAACAAATTCAACGCGGAATAATAATGGTTACTCTTGCTTCTTTTGTAGCTATTGCCATTATTACAATATTATACTATAGTTATGAATATGACGAGTACCACAAATCGAGATTGATAAGAAAGATAAACAGCACGGAACGGACTGCTGCCTGGCAAATTGAACAGACACAGGATTCTATTATCAGGCTTCCTCATGCCAAAAGCCTGTCTGATATTCACAAGATTGATGTCAATATTTATGACCTGGGAGGCAATTTGATGTCTTCATCTGAAGAGGTGATTTTTGAAAGACATCTGTTGAGCCGAAAAATGGAACCCAGAGCCTTTCAACAATTAAAACACGAACAAAACAACCTCTTTTCACAGAATGAAGTCATCAACAACTTTGAATATATCTCTGCCTATGTTCCCCTGAAAGACAAAAATGAAATTACGATCGCCTACCTCAACCTACCCTATGACCTGGCGGGAAGCAGAAATATTGGTTCGCAGGATGTAGCAGAATTTTTGGGCGCCCTGCTGAACGTTTATGTTATTTTTCTTCTGATAGCTGGTGGTGCTGCGTTTTTTATTGCCAATTCGGTTACAAACCCCCTTTCTGTAATTGCTAAAAAACTGGCAAGAATTCAACTTGGAAAAAAGAACGACCCTATTATATGGGACAAAAACGATGAAATAGGTGAATTGGTGGACCGATATAATAAAATGATTAAAGAATTGGAGGAAAACACTAAAAAACTGGCCCGGTCGCAGAGAGAATCAGCATGGCGTGAAATGGCAAAGCAGGTGGCACATGAAATTAAAAACCCCCTCACGCCCATGAAGCTCAATATTCAACTCTTCGAACGGGTAGTAAACAACAATCCCGAAAAGGCTCAGAAAATGGTCAAAAGAGTTACCAAAACTCTCATAGAACAGATCGACAGCCTTGCACATATTGCCTCTGAATTCTCCAGCTTTGCCAAAATGCCCATCGCCAATAATGAAAAACTAAACCTGAGTGAACTGGTCAAAAGTGCCTACAGCCTCTTCAAAGAAGAAGAAAATGTCCAGCTATACCTGGATATTGCCAAAAAGGATTGTTCCATATTTGCTGATAGAACTCAGATTATGAGGGTGCTGAACAACCTGCTTAAAAATGCAATCCAGGCAATCCCCGAAGATCAGCCGGGTATCATCAGGGTCAGCCTTAGCGCCACAAAAACTACTGCCATTATCAAAGTTTCGGACAATGGCTGCGGGATTCCTGAAGAACAGGAAGAGGATATTTTTGTCCCTAACTTTACTACCAAAAGTTCAGGTACAGGTATTGGCCTTGCTATGTCTAAAACAATTGTAGAAATGGCCAAAGGAAATATATATTTCGAATCTAAAGTAGGAAAAGGCAGTGACTTTTATGTGGAATTACCCCTCGTATAATATCTCTGTTCTATTGTTTCTCTGAGCGTTCATTATAGCTTGCGGTCTCTGCCCTCGCTTCAGGTGTCATTTCATTCATATATACTCCCAGAAGATATTTATCGAACACCTTGTAATCACGTTCAGACAAAGGAGGAAGCTTACCAAAAGATGCCCAATAAGAATTTCTCGTCATTCCGAAAGAATGTATCAGACCGTGCGTATATTGATGGGTTTGCAGAAGGTTAAAACCAATTCCTGTAATAACCAGAGAAATCATCAAAACTTTCTTGATTCTGTACCGAAAAAAGTAATCGATAGTTGCGGCAACACAAAAAGAAAGCGGCAACATAGATTCAATCAATGCCCGCATACCAAAACTCCCTCCGTACCACCAATAGGACCAACAGGAAACTATATAAATATTGAGCATTGTAAAAAGCAATATTCCGGGAAAAATATTCCTTGATTTTTTATACAAAAACACAAAGCCTGTAAGACTAAATATCATCAAAGGGCTGTAAAGTAGCCATCCCTTTTTATAACCAATTAAAACTTCTGACTGTAATCAGGTTGCTTCTGTATATAATTAAAATGTAGGTCCTGATAAATAAAAAAGGCCGGGAGATAATTTTAATACCCTCCTTCGTCACTCCCAAAAATATCTTTATTTACTGATTTTGTATCAATATTCTGACTAAGAATGCTGAAAATAAGAAAGGCGAAAATACAAAATGAAGACCTGAAATTTCTTATAGTAATTCTCAAGATGTAAAGATTTATGGATTAACCAAAGGATTAAATTACTACTATATTAAAAAGAAAGAAGGATTCTTAAGTATTTAATAAGCATAAGTTTCAAAATCCCTTAAAGTGTCCTCTGCTTTTTTTCTCCAGTTTTTTTTGTCCTCTTTACTTAGTTCGTCCCATGAAGCAAAGGATTTAATGGATAAAAAATCAAACTCTTTTTCTTCACTGAACCTTCCGGACATTCCAAGATACTCATATGACTCGCCATCATAATTATATTTTAAAACAAAAACATAAATCAATGAATCATTAGAAAGAATAGTTCCTGCAAAAGTGGTTTTATCCGGGACATATTCTTCTAAAGACAAATATTTGGAAAGATGCAGGCTTGCTACAGCCTTCTTAGAACTATATCGTGCAGGAACTTTTTCCCAAAGGTCTTTATATTGCCATGTTTTAAGAATGTCAAAACAAATGTCAGGTTTCCTGAGATTTTCATTTAAAACCTTAGAAGGAATTTTAGTTTCATTAATTATACAATTGGTAATTGCTGCAGATTTAAGGTAGTCGGGAACATATTTACTGTCGAGCAACTTCAGACAAAGATTTGAATAATTTAATTTTTCTGTATTTCGAAAAAACACTAGGTATTGATAAATGAGAGCAGAATAATTATAAGCATTTTTTGATCTATTTAGATTTTGAAAATAAATTTCGAAATCTGAATTTACAAATTCAGTCAACTGAGGCAATACATTCATTACAGAATGCTGATAAATACTGCTATCGGAATTATACAAACTACTACAAATACGAAGAACCTGTACCTTGTAATCTTCCATTTCAAAAAGTTTTGTCAGCAATTGAATATTATCATTTGCCAAAGACAAAGAATCAGAAAAAGCTGACAGAATTTTATAAGCATAAACATCTTTTACAGGTGGATGTTCAGATAACAGTTCATAATACAGCTTCAGACCATTATCGTCTTTCCAGTCTATCAGGGTACTAAGAATCTGAGTTTTTACAATATCATTAGAATGTTCATGTAGATAAATCTTTTTTAATCTTTCGGGATTTTTGTTTTGACTAAGAGAAGCAATAATTTCAACAATCTGACATTTTACACCTGAGAATAAAGAGTCGTCACCATACTTTAAAAGACAGGCATCATCTAATAAACTGAGGTCTTCTGCCATAAAATTATAATATCCCAAAGCCCCCCTTGCACTTATGAAATCAATACTATCTTCAGAAGAAAGATTCTCTATAATTTCGGAGGATTTAGAGGCGTAGATGTCAAAGGTTTTATGTTCTTTTAACTTTTGAAAGGAATTAAAAAAATGAGAAGCAGTTTCAGAATATAATTCATCCTTGTCAACATAAGCTATTAATGCATAAAGACGATTATTATCAAGCCAGACCCTATATCTGAAAAAACTATTATTAATAATATCTTTAATTATTAAATCCCTTCCCGAAATACCATCAACATCGACAGTATCAATACTTAAAACACTATCTTTATAGGTTTCAAACAAGGGAATATAGAAAGTATAAAATGAATCAAGGTCATGAATTCTATAATATGGTGTAACATTATAATACTGCACACAGTAGAGTCCTCCTGAATTAGGATTAGAAGTATACAGTGTCGTTCCCTTTAAAAGGAAAGAACTATAATCCATTACAGAATCAATATCTGTTCTGAAATTCGAAAATTTCTGTGTCTGAAAACTCTCATCTTCGGCTTTCAGCTTTTCAAAATTAGTTTTCTGATAAGGATTAAAGCTAAAAGAAGCAAAGAAACCATCATCAATCAGCGACTTAGATCCTTCATTGAGATTTTGTCTGATCATTTTATAAACTCTGTTACCCCTGATAAATACCTTGCAGATAGTATGGTATTTATCTCTTAACATGACCTCGTAGGACCGGCCTTCAATTCCATCAAGCCAAATAGTATCCGGTACAGACAGAATAGTACCCTTGGTTAAAAAATCATTATATATATGTTTAAAGCTCTCGGATTTGTCTTCAATATAATATCCGTTTGGCAAATCATTATAGGCCATGATATAATTAAATCCGGACAATCTGTTCAGGCCTAAAAAAAGATGAATCAAATAAGGATCTGTATCCTCACCCGATGGTACTTCTTTTATAGATTTTTTTATGTTTTCAGGCATTATAACAGAAAAAGCACCTGCAGTATCTGTTAGTATATCCCACTTGTCTTTCTTTAAAGGGGCTACTGTAAAAGATTTAAAAGAATTGAAGAATCGTTCAACAGTAGGTTGACTAAGATGGTGTTCATTTTTGCCTGCAGAAAGCCCGTAGAGAATATTATTTCTGGAAAACAACTGAATTTTGGAGACATTGTTGAATTGATCTTTGAGTAAAATTTCAATCGCACTATATCCGTTTTTATTAATTCTACGTTTGTTTATAATTTTTAACTGATCATTCTTTTTATAGCGTTTAAGAATTCTTTTTATCATCATTTCTTCAGACATTTTAATATCAGAAAAACGATTATCAATGGCATAAATTGCATAATATGCTTCTGTAGTAATATCCTGATACATGTACATTTTGAAATTTGGCTGATCCATGTATTCAAAAGGTAATCCAGGCAATCTGACAGAAAAGCCAAGTGCTTCTTTTTTGAATTCCTTCCAATCCATCTTCATTACATCCACCGTATAATTATCAGCAATTCCGGTAAATGAAGCTTGGACAGGTACAACAGAATATCCTTTCCTTTTTAAGATACTAATAAGACTGTATTCGCTGATAAGATGTGCAGAACCTACCGCTGCGAAAGTAGATTGCTTATGCATTGAAGCAATTAAGCTTTCTGCCATTATCTTGTTTCGTGAAATCATTGTAGGGGATTCTAAAAAATCCTTATGCAGTATTTGTTTAATTCCATCAAGTTTTCCTGTAGAATATGCGACAATCAGTAAATTTGAATAATCAGGTCCTAAATCCTCTTTTTCAGTAATCAACTCCGGAATGATTGCCTCCTGTTCTTCCTTGGAAATATCGGATAAAATTTTGATATGATCTTTTGCACTTTCAAGACCAATGACTGATTTGCCTAAGGTTCGGGCAATACCAAATAAATAGGCATCCACGAAAGTTTGTTTTTCATCTTCATTTGAAAAACTGTTTTCAAGGACTAATTTTCGGAGATAATAAGGATTTTTAGATTTGACCTTTTCAAAGTCATAACCATTTTTTTTCTCAAATTTATTTTTGAATTGTTTATAATCTTCTTTTGAAAGGGATTCCTTTATATAATTGGAGGTGTCATTTATAAATTCATCTTTAATAAGGTGTTGATACATTGAATCAGGGTGAATTTCCAATGCAAAGGCAGCACATTTGTCTATAGAGAAAAGAACAGAATCACTGAAATTGAACGCACGGCTGTCTTTAACATGCATCGTCCCGAATAAATAGGAAGCTTCTGTCAGTCCATTGCCTTCAATCCGCCACAAAAGGTCATAATCAGAATTGGTCTGTGCTACGGTTTTAAATAAAAATAAAAAATTGAAAATTATTACGCCTGATATCAAATTGTAAAATGTCATTCCCCGGATATTGTTTTATAAATATAATCCAATAAAGATAGGGAAAATTAAAGCATTCACAAGTAAAACCTACGAAAGGACCATCAGAGCATATGAAAAATACATTTGACTAAACGAAAGCTGAAAACCTATAACCATAAATGTTGTTCCAGTTATTCAGATGAGGGCAGCAATAAAAACTACAATTAGATAGGTTGTGGAATTATAAATGAAATAAATTTTCTGTCAATGAAAAAATCAAATAGAACCAAATTACTTAATCCCACGTTCTTTTTGAATATTTTCAAAAGCCTGCTTAACCTTCAGGAATTTTGCCTTACCGGCATTCATAACACCTTGACCGAGGTATTCGAGTTTGTCCGGGTGATATTTAATACACATAGTATGATAAGCCTGTTGTACATCAAAATCGGAGGCTGATGGGGTCAATCCCAGAATTTTATAGGATGCATCTATATCATGATAAAACATAGCCTTTATCGAATTAAATTCTGAAGCATTGATTCCAAGATGTATACTGATAACTTTTACTGTAGCAATTTCAATTTCATCAATATTGAAATCCGCATTTGCGATACCAAAAAGAAAATGTACCAATTGCAGACGGGTTTCATAACTCGTGCTTTTCCTGATTTCACGGGTAGTTTTTTTTAGATCAAAATCCTTCTCGATTGCCTGGATAAGAATCTGCCAGTAATTCTGCATCTGCAGGGTGCCGAATTGTTCCACAAGAAAAGAACGCACATAACTCAATTCGAGTTCTTCGACCTTTCCGTCTGATTTTACTACTGCAGCAGCCATAAGAACAGAACCGACAACAAAATCATTCGGGTCCATTTCTCCGGTATTACCGGGAGATAAATTATTCAACCAAAGTCTTCCCCCTTCTTTATGTAATTTATCTACAATTGCCCCGACAACAAACCCTATGACAAGACCAATGAAACCACCTGCAGCAGCCCCTGCAAGGCATCCGATTATTTTCCCCAAAGAAAACTTCAAAAAGATCATAAATTAATTAATAAAAAAGGTAATCAGAGAAATTTTAAAGTCAAAATCTTCCTGTTTATATTAGGTTCAATCGACAATATAAAAAATATTCAGCTACAAAAACAAGGGAGAGCAATTAAAATATAAACAGAAAAAAATAGCCTTCTATTTTACGAAAAAAGCCATGAAATATCCGTATCTTAGAAGTTCCTGAAAAAGTATTATACATAGCTTGCTTTTAAGCTATACATAATAAATATAAATATCTAGTTAAAACTGAAAACATAAATGCCCGAATTCGTACACTTACACTCACACACACAATTTTCACTGCTTGACGGTGCTTCAAACATTGATGTTCTAATGCAAAAAGCGGCGGCTGACGGCATGAAGGGTGTTGCCCTGACCGATCACGGTAATATGTTTGGTGCCTTCAAATTTGTTGCCGCTGCTGAAAAACATAACATTAAGCCTATTGTAGGTTGCGAATTCTATCTTGTTGAAGACCGCCACAAATTATCTTTTGCCAAAGCAAAGGGGGAACGGGATCGTCGTTATCATCAGCTGATGCTTGCAAAAAACCAAAAAGGCTATGAAAACCTGTGTAAACTATGTTCCTACGGGTTTATGGAAGGGCTTTACAGTAAATTCCCGCGAATAGATAAGGAGCTGATATTAAAACATCATGAAGGATTAATTGTAACAAGTTGTTGTATAGGTGCAGAGGTTCCACAGGCTATTGTTGAGGGAAATATTGAAAAAGCCGAAGAACTTTTAAAATGGTGGCTGAATATATTCGGAGAGGATTACTATATAGAAATACAAAGACACCGCGGACTTGACAATCTCGATATCTTAAAGGACGGGAAACGTGTTTTGAGTGGTGTCAGTCAGGAAGATGTCAATCAGGTACTTCTGGGCTTTGCAAAAAAATATAACGTTAAGGTTATTGCTACTAATGATGCTCATTATGTAGAAGAAGAAGATTGGCAGGCACATGATATGCTTTTGTGTATCAATACCGGTTCGATAGTGGAAGATACCAACCGGTTTAAGTTTTCGAGTTCCGATTTTTATTTCAAAACGCAGGAACAGATGAACGCTATATTTACGGATGTACCTGAATCTATTGCCAATACAATAGAAGTCTACGACAAAATCGAGAAGCTGACGCTTGCCCGCGATATATTATTACCGGCTTTTCCCTTGCCCAAGGAATTTAAGACACAGGATGATTACCTCAGGGGATTAACTTATGAAGGAGCAAAAAGAAGATATGGAACAATTACCCCAAATATTTCTGAAAGACTGGATTTCGAACTTGGTGTAATAAAAGCTTCCGGTTACCCCGGATATTTCCTTATTGTTCAGGACTTTACTACCGAAGCAAGAAACATGGGCGTATCCGTTGGTCCCGGCCGTGGTTCTGCAGCAGGTTCTGCAGTAGCTTATTGTTTGGGAATAACCAATATTGACCCCATCAAATACGACCTGCTTTTTGAGCGTTTTCTAAATCCCGAAAGGGTTTCAATGCCCGATATTGATATTGATTTTGACGATGTCGGAAGATCTAAAGTAATGGACTACGTTCTGGAAAAATATGGCAGAAATCAGGTTGCACAAATTATAACCTATGGTTCAATGGCTGCAAGAAGTTCTCTGCAGGATGTGGGCAGGGTGATGAACATTCCTTTGGCTGAAGTTATTCAGGTAAAAAAAGTATTGCCGGATAATCTCAGCGTCACGCTGAACAAGATATTGGCTGATGGCGATATTAACCCTAAACTAAAAGGAAAGCTGAATTCCGAAGAAGTCGAACAAGCCTATCAGTTCAGAAAATTGGCTGAAGATGAGGGGGAAATCGGCACCATGATAAAAAATGCCAAAAAGCTGGAAGGTTCTATAAGAAATACCGGAATTCATGCCTGTGGTGTTATTATCACGCCTGATGACATTACCAATTATGTCCCCGTATCGGTAGCCAAGGATTCCGATTTACTGGTTTCACAGTATGATAACTCCGTTGCTGAAGATGCCGGATTATTAAAAATGGATTTTCTCGGCCTAAAGACACTGACAATTATTAAAGATGCCTGTAAAATAATAAAGGCTACTCAGGGCGTTGAAATAGAACCTGATGAAATCCCACTCGATGATAAAAAAACTTATGAACTATTCCAAAGGGGAGAAACGATTGGTGTTTTTCAGTATGAATCGGCAGGGATGCAGAAATACATGCGGGAACTTGTCCCTTCTAAATTTGCCGACCTTATAGCAATGAACGCTTTATATCGCCCGGGGCCGATAGCATATATTCCCCTTTTTATTGACAGAAAACACGGCCGTGCTCCTATTGCTTATGATTTGGAGGACATGAAAGAATACCTGGAAGAAACCTATGGTATTACTGTCTATCAGGAACAGGTAATGCTCTTGTCACAAAAATTGGCCAACTTCAGCAAGGGTGAAGCAGATATGCTTCGTAAGGCGATGGGTAAAAAGAAGAAAAAACTCATTGATCAAATGTGGCCTAAATTCAGGGACGGTTGTGCAGAAAATGGTCATACAGATACTAAAGTCATTGAAAAGATATGGAAAGACTGGGAAGCTTTTGCCTCCTATGCCTTTAACAAATCACACTCTACCTGTTATGCCTTTGTAGCTTTTCAGACTGCTTATCTGAAAGCAAATTATCCTGCTGAATTTATGGCTTCTGTATTGACACATAATAAAAATGACATCAGCAAGGTTAATTTCTTCCTGCAGGAATGCAAAAATCAGAATATTGAAGTGCTCGGCCCTGATATCAACGAAAGTTTTATGAACTTTTCAGTAAACAAGGAAGGTAAAATTCGATTTGGTCTTTCTGCGCTTAAAGGAGTGGGAGAAGGTCCAGTAGAAGAAATTATCAGAACTAAAAAAGAATCAGGTAAGCATTTTACTGATATTTTTGATCTTGTAAAAAGAATCAATCTGAAAGTGGCTAACAAACGCTGTTTTGAAAGTCTTGTTTTGGGTGGAGGTTTCGATACTTTTGGTTTGGATCGTGCTATATATTTTACAAAAACAGACAGTAAGATGACCTTTCTTGAACAGGTCATTCGTTATGGTAATAATTATCAGAAACAAAAATCAGAAATGGCTTTTTCTTTATTTGGTGCCGGGGCTGCTGATGAAACAATGCCTCCACCTAAAATTCCATCAGAAAATATACCTGAATGGAACCTGATGGAAAAATTAAAAAAAGAAAAAGAAGTTACCGGAATATACCTCAGCGGGCATCCTTTAGATGATTACAGACTGGAAGTTTCTAAATTCACCAAAACAATCAACCGCCTGGATGAGTTCAGGAATCAGGAAGTTGCTATTGCCGGAATTATAACATCCGTTAACCACAGAGTAGGAAAAAAAGGCAATTTGTTTGGCTTTACTAATCTGGAGGATTATGAGGGCACTATATTGGAGTTTGGTCTTTTCGGAGATACTTACCTTAGGTTCAGGCATTTACTTGAAGTAGATACCGTTATCTATGTAAAAGGCAAATATCAGCAAAGCTGGCGGGATGAAACGCTTTTTGAATTGAGAATTGCTGAAATTCAATTACTTGATGAAGTAGGAAATTCTAAAATCAAAGGAATTGCCATCAATTTACCTATTCAGAACCTTACAGAACAATTAATTGAACAGCTCGATGAAATCTGTGAAAAATTCAAGGGCGAACAACAATTTTCTGTAAACCTGATGGATGTCAGCAATAAACTTCTGTTACAACTCGATTCTAAAAACAAAAGAATCAATGCGGACAGTTTATTTATCTCTGAACTCGAAAAATTAGGCCTTAAATATAAAATGATTAGTTGATACACTATGTTTACTTACACTGAAAAATCCTTGAGCACTCATACATTTCAGTTCAGGATTAAAGAAGATGGCAGAATAATAAACTTTGCAGATACCATAAGATTATGGCAGGATAGTGAAGAATTCAGAGTTTTTTATACCAACCTGTTAATTGAAGTACCTTTTTCAGGCTATTTCTGGGAAAACAAGCCTGTAACAATTAAAAGCATGGTACAGGATTACGAATTTATTATAAGAGGGAGTAACGTTTTTGACACAAAGATAGCTGACAAAAATGCTTTTGCTTCATATTTTAAAGAAGACCTTGATATTGTAAGTTTTTACAATCTTGGAGGTGATGCAAAATTAGTAGTTCCTTGTTTCCGGGGAAACAACCCTGAACATTACACACACTTTGCCTCATTTATCAGAAATGTTCAAGACAAACAGCTGCATAGATTCTGGCAAAAGTTAGGCGTCGAGTATGAAAATGCTATCAATGAAAAGCCTCTGTGGCTAAGCACCTCAGGTTTAGGTATATATTGGCTACATGTCCGTATCGACAGTATACCTAAATATTATACCTACACCCCATACAGAAAACACCTTTGAATTAATTGATAAGAATGAATAAAACAATCAATTAGATTTTTTTTTCGACAGCTCTTTCTTATCCTGAGAAAGATGTAGGATTACCTTTTGATACAGAGAATCGAGTGCTGCAGGGTCAGTAAAATAAGCATTCATTGACTGGTCGAAATCCTCGCGGCTTATATCATGTAATCTAAAAATCTGAGCATAATAAATTCTGGCCAGACTATCTTTTGTTCTTCTGTCATTGGTCTCGGTAAGCAATGCTTCAGCAACATGAATATCTTTAAGAACTTCTGTCAGTTTTTGTTCTGAAATCAGGGGCTTATCAACCTGTATAGATTTAAAACAAGCAGAAAGGAGTAAGACTGCACAGACAGTCAAACTCCTTACTAATTGATATGTATTCAGATAGTTCAAATGAATTATCTTACAAACAACATTTCACGATATTTTACAAGTGGCCACAATTCATCATCAACAAGCGGTTCGAGTTGATCTGCAGAAGAACGCAATTGTTCCATTAGAGGGATAATTTTATCGCAATAAGCAAAAGCCTTATCCTTTGAATTGAGTTTATTGGCAGCTTCTCTTTCCTGTTTCATACTGTAAGCAAATTGTTTGATAGAATTAATATGGCCCGATATTTCTTCTACCAATTCCAATTGAGCTTTGTAGGTTTGTTCCCCGAGGTTTAACTCTTTGAGAGAAAGAATATTTTCAATCAGGGTATTCTGATACATAATAGCAGCCGGCAAGATTTGATTTACAGACATTTCAGCCATTGTACGGGATTCTATTTGAATTTTAAGCGCATATTCATCCAATCTGACATCGTAATGTGCTTCGAGTTCATCTTCAGAGAGAATACCTGTTTCAACAAAAAGAGATTTTGTTTGATCATCAGCAAAAGCATCAAGGGCTCTGGGCGTGTCACCAAAATTGCCAAGCCCCCTGCGGAAGGCTTCATCTTTCCATTCCCTTGAGTATCCATCCCCTTCAAAACGAATGGCTTTAGATTCAGTAATATAATTTTTGAGGACCATAAGAACAGCCTGATCTTTGGAGGAATTGTTGGCCATCAGAATCTGAACATCCTGATAAAACTCTTTAAGTTGTTTACCAACAATCATATTCATGATAGTCATCGGTGCGGCACAATTCATTGTAGACCCTACCATGCGGATTTCAAATTTGTTGCCTGTAAAAGCAAAGGGAGAAGTCCTGTTTCTGTCAGTGTTATCAAGTTGCAGATTTGGGATTTTACTCAGAAGGTTCAGGGCTTGTTTAACTCCATCATCTGTAAGATCAATACCTTTCTCAATTTCATTAAGGATTTTGGAAAGTGCATCACCAATAAAAACCGAAATAATAGCCGGAGGGGCTTCATTAGCTCCTAGGCGGTGATCATTTGAAGCAGAAGTCACACTTGCTCTGAGAATATCAGCGTATTTATATACCGCGTAGATAGTATTTACAAAAAAGGTGAGAAACTGCAGATTTTTACCGGGGTCTTTACCAGGAGAAAGGAGATTTTTACCAGTGTTAGTAGCAACCGACCAGTTATTATGTTTACCTGAACCATTGACCCCTGCATAAGGTTTTTCATGAAAAAGAACCCTTAGTTTATGTCTGATTGCCACCCTTTCCATAATATCCATCAGCAGTTGATTATGGTCAACGGCAATATTTACTTCTTCATATATTGGAGCAAATTCATATTGTGAGGGGGCTACTTCATTATGTCTTGTACGGAGTGGGATTCCCAGTTTATAACATTCCTGTTCCAAATCTGTCATATAAGCATAGACACGTTCGGGAATAGACCCGAAATAATGGTCATCAAGTTGCTGACCTTTAGGAGCCAATCTGCCCAAGAGTGTCCGTCCTGTCATCATAAGGTCGGGACGTACATTATATAAAGCTTCGTCAATAAGAAAAAATTCCTGTTCCCAACCCAGGGTGACATGAATTTTAGTAATAGTATTATCAAATAACTGACAAACGTCTATTGCAGATTTTTCAAGAAAACTCTGAGATTTAAGCAGAGGCAGTTTATAATCCAGTGCCTGTCCCCCGTAGGTAACAAAAATAGTAGGGATACATAAGGTTTTCTGATTATTGACATCCAGAATAAAGGCCGGGGAAGTAGGGTCCCAGGCTGTGTAGCCCCTAGCTTCGAAAGTAGACCTTAAACCACCGCCCGGAAAGGAAGAACCATCGGGTTCCTGTTGAACGAGTTCATTTCCTGTAAACTCCTCAATAGCTTCTCCATTACCATTAAGAGTAAAGAAAGAATCATGCTTTTCAGCTGTACGACCTGTTAGCGGCTGAAACCAGTGTGCATAATGTGTCACCTCCTTTTGCAAGGCCCATTTTCTCATTGATTCAGCGACATGATCTGCAAGGTCTCTGCTAAGACTTTCACCGGAATCAGATATTGATTTAAACTGTTTATACAATTTAGGGGCGAGATATTGCTTCATTGCCTTGTCATTGAAGACATTACAACCGAACATTTCAGAAACTCTGGAAGTTAGTACAGAAGTTTGAATATTCTCTCTGTTTGATAATAAATCGAGGGCATTAAATCTACTACTCATGATTGATTGTTAATTTTTTTAAAACAGAATAATCTGTTTAGGTGAAAATCAGAATATTTTGGCGCAAATGTAATGATTTTGTTCATGATAAGTTCTCATTATGTCTAATAATTTTTAAATAAGTATCAACTAACAAAGAACAGGTAACATGTGATAGCTTGAAATCTTCTAAACTTGTTGTATAATTGAATTATAAAGTACAAGTTTTAAAAACACATTAATAGCAAATAGATTCATAAAGAGGTATTTCCTTAAGAAAGGAAAAGGATTTCTCAGAATGATCTATATATGAACAATAATTTTGTGGTCCGTTAGTAACCAATAGATAAGGCACCTGAAGTGTCATGTTATAGTTGGCTATCTGTTTAAAAACTTTATTATCAATACTAACCTTTGCAGATTTACATTCAACAAGAAAAAGAGGCATGAAATTCTTATTAAATACAAGAATGTCACATCTTTTACTGAGGGTATTAACTTCAAGGCCCATTTCCACCCTGATTTTATTTTTCGGAAAACCTTTTTCTTTTACAAGATACAATATAATGAGTTGTCTCACCACCTCTTCAGGTGTCAGAACAAGAAATTTTTTCCTGATAATGTCAAAAATGTATTTACCGGAACCTTTGAATTCTATTTGAAGACAATCGTAATATTTCAAAAGATTTAAATTCAATTGCATAATCAATAAATAAATAAAATTCAATCTGTTAAATTCAATAATTAATGAATCAAAGGTAACAATTCAATAGATTGAGACAATTTGTTAATAAGAAATAAAAAAGTATATTAAATGTCTAAAAAATTTTAAAATATTAAAACAGTAGTACATTAGATAATATACAATTTCAGAAAAATAGTTTTATGATTACATATATAAATAAAAAAAATCGTGTAAAAACAACATTAAAGGTATCACTAATCTTCAAAGAATTTATATATTTGTGCTTTAACTAAAATTGCTGTTATAAGATAGCAAAAACCTATCAATATAATATATTGATTTCAAACTATATAGCCATTAATAATAAAATGAAATTATCACAATTCAATTTTGAATTACCTGAAAGCCTTATAGCTGAATATCCTACTGATCGCCGAGATGAATCACGTATGATGGTTATCGATCGTAAAAAAGGTACTATCGAACATCATATTTTTAAAGATGTTCTAAACTTTTTTGACGAAGGGGATACATTTATTCTTAACAATACAAAAGTTTTTCCTGCAAGACTTTATGGACAAAAAGAGAAGACTGGTGCGAGAATAGAAGTTTTCCTTCTCAGGGAATTAAATTCAGAGACTAAGTTATGGGACGTATTGGTAGACCCTGCTCGTAAAATCCGGGTCGGCAACAAACTTTATTTTAATGATGAAGATGGAACGGAAGTATTAGTTGCAGAAGTTGTAGACAATACCACCTCAAGAGGTAGAACTATACGTTTTCTTTACGATGGAGATGATCCCGAGTTTAAAACGCACTTAAATAAACTGGGACATACCCCTTTGCCAAAATACATCAACAGAGATGCGGAAGAATTAGATAAAATCCGTTATCAGACGATCTATGCAAGTGAGGTAGGAGCTGTTGCAGCCCCTACTGCCGGTTTGCACATGAGCAAGGAAGTGATGAAGAGGCTGGAAATAAAAGGTATCAACTTTGCGAATGTAACACTTCATGTTGGTCTTGGCACTTTCAGAAATATTGAAGTTGAAGATTTATCCAAGCATAAAATGGATGCAGAATATTTCAAAATAAACCAAGAAACCTGTGACATTGTTAATAATACAATTCAGACAGGACACAGGCGTTGTGCTATAGGGACTACGACTATGCGGTCAATTGAATCTGCTGTTTCTGCTGCAGATCAGTTGAAGCCTGCAGAGGGATGGACAAATAAGTTCATCTTTCCTCCATATAGTTTCACTATTGCAGATTCAATGATCACTAATTTTCACCTCCCAAAATCCAGCTTATCCATTATGGTATGTGCTTTTGGAGGATATGATTTGATGATGGAAGCCTATCAGGTTGCAATTAAGGAAAAATACCGTTTCTTTAGCTATGGAGATTCGATGTTAATTCTCTGATTGAAAAAATATATTGAAAAATTTTCGAAGAGGCTGCTTTTTAATATAAAGCAGTCTCTTTCATTATTTACAGAAGGGCTTTTCATTACATCAAATTAATTTTTCTTAATAATAAAGTTAGTCTTCTTATTTTTTAATACACCTCGACAAGAACCTGTAAAAAATCAAAAAAATAGAGAGCAAATATTATAAATAACCACTTAACAAAATTAACTTTGCGACAAAGCACTCTGAAATTTTAAAATAGAAATAATAAATATGTCATTCTATAAATACACTTTATCATTTGCATTATTTTTGATATGTTTTGCTGCATGCAACAATAAAACAAAGAACGTCAGCAATGAAAACAAAGAAACTGTAAAAGGAGGAACGGAAGATTCGATAAACAACAAGATTACTGATATAAACTGGTATGTGGCAAACTTTCCTTACCAAGGAAAACCCTATGCACCTTCAAAGTTTTACCTGTTCAGAATTTCCGACAATTCCATAGCCTTACACCTTGATGTTAACACCTGTGGACTTGCCTGTGAAGTTTCTCAAAGAGCAATTAGTATTAAGGAAACTCCAATGTGTACAGAAATATGTTGCGATAGCAAAGAAGCAATGGAACTGTCCAATTTATTAAGAGGAAAATTAACATATAATGTCAGCAGCAGCAGTCTGAATATAGAGACTCCTTCAGGAAATATTCATTTAAAGAAACATCAGGAAGGGCTTTCAGGAACAAAATGGCAGGCACAAAGCTATGCAGACCGCAAAGAGGGACGAAAGATAAAATTTTCAACAGATTACTATTTAGTATTTGAAAACAACAAGGTACAATTGATTCTTGATGTTAACAGTTGCAATACTAGCTGCACTTATAATGACAGGGAAAACTTTTTTGAACTTCCCGCTCATAACATGGGCTGTACCCGTAAATGTTGTGACAGTAAAGACGGAGAATTGCTCATGCAGAGTTTGCAGGGAAAAATAAAATATGTCAAAGAAGGGAATAATCTGACTTTGACAACCTTTAACAAAGAGATTATCTTTGTCACGAATAAAAACTCAGACAGTAACACACAAAAAGAATAAGAGAAAAACAGATTAAATGCAAGTATTAAAAATAGCAGACAAAAGCTTTGAATCCAGGTTATTTACAGGAACCGGTAAATTTTCTTCCTCCCTCCTGATGCGGGATGCACTTTTAGCTTCAGAGTCCCAATTAGTAACTGTTGCATTAAAGCGTGTAGACATCAACAATGAACAGGATGACATACTGAATCATCTCAATCATTCGCATATTAACCTGCTTCCCAATACATCGGGAGCAAGAACTGCAGAAGAAGCAATTTTTGCAGCTGAACTTGCACGGGAAGCACTTGAAACTAACTGGTTGAAGCTTGAAATTCATCCGGACCCCAAATATCTGATGCCCGACCCGATAGAAACCTTAAAAGCTGCCGAAAAACTTATTCAACTTGGATTTGTGGTACTGCCCTATATTCATGCCGACCCTGTACTTTGTAAAAGGCTTGAGGAAGCAGGAGTTCAGGCAGTGATGCCTTTAGGTTCTACAATAGGAAGCAACAAAGGACTGAGGACCCTCGATTTTCTTGAGATCATAATCGAACAAAGCAAGGTACCCGTTATTGTTGATGCCGGAATAGGCAGTCCTTCTGATGCAGCAAAAGCCATGGAAATCGGTGCGGATGCAGTATTGGTTAACACAGCCATAGCCGTTTCAGACAATCCTGTAATTATGGCCAAAGCATTCAAAATGGGAGTTGAAGCTGGTAGAATGGCCTATGAAGCCCGCTTGGCAAGTCCCTTCAATCATGCTACGGCAAGCAGTCCGCTTACATCATTTCTTGATTAAAACAAACCCTAATAAAATGAGGTATTTACTTTTTATCATTGTAGTAATTGCTCTTTCTTCGTGCACAGAACCGATAATTGAGGAAAAACCACTATTTAATATCAGCAAGCAAAGTAAGGCAGATTCTGCTATGGTTGTTTCTGCACATCCTTTGGCTACCGAGGCCGGAATTGCAATATTGGAAAGAGGGGGAAATGCAATAGACGCCATGGTAGCAGTACATTTTGCCTTAGCTGTAGTATACCCAAGGGCAGGTAATCTTGGAGGTGGTGGTTTTATGGTATACCGTGACAAAGATGGTAATGCAACAAGTCTTGACTTTAGAGAAAAGGCACCTGCTGCTGCACACCGAGACATGTACCTAGATGCAGACAGCAATGCAATAGATTCATTGAGTATATTCGGGCATCTTGCCTGTGGAGTACCCGGTTCGGTGGAAGGAATGTATACAGCACATCAGAAATACGGACAATTAGATTGGAAAATTTTAGTACAACCTGCAATAGACCTGGCTAAAAACGGTATAAAAGTCACAGAAAGAGAAGTAATAGCCTATAATAAGTATATGGAAGTTTTTGACTTTTACAACCCCCACCCTACTGCTTTTGTAAAGGACAGTCCATGGAAAAGAGGAGATTTACTGGTTCAGAAAGACCTTGCAATGGTACTGACAGCAATACGTGACAAAGGTCGGGAAGGGTTTTACAATGGCAAAACCGCAGAATTAATTATTGCAGAAATTAAAAAGAAAGCCGGGATAATGTCTTTGGAAGACCTAAAGAATTATACTGCTGAGTGGCGCGAAGTAATCAAATTTCCGTACAGGGGCTATGAGGTAATTTCAATGCCTCCTCCATCAAGTGGTGGAATTTGTCTTGCCGAATTATTAAATATGACAGAAGCCTATAATATTGGAGAATGGGGATTTCAATCTCCCCGCAGCATACATGTCATGACTGAATCTGCACGCCGTGCCTATGCTGACAGGGCGGAACACCTTGGTGATATGGATTTTTACGATGTTCCGCTTCAACAACTAATAAGTCAGGATTATGCTGATTCACGTATGAATGACTTTAATGAAAATACTGCCACTCCCAGTGATAGCATTTCACACGGAGTCCCTGTTGCTAAAGAAAGTGAACAGACTACACATTATTGTATAGTTGACAAAGATGGAAGTGCTATTTCTGTAACCACCACAATTAATTCCAACTTCGGGAACAAGATAATTGTAGAAGGTGCCGGTTTTTTGCTGAACAATGAAATGGATGATTTTAGTGCAAAACCTGGTAGCCCCAATCAATTTGGCTTGTTGGGCAATGAGGCAAATGCTATTCAGCCACATAAAAGAATGCTTAGTTCGATGACCCCATCTATGGTAGAGAAAGATGGTGAATTTTTTATGTCTGTAGGAAGTCCGGGAGGGTCTAAAATTATCACAACGGTATATCAGGTAATTTGCAATGTGATAGATTTCGGACAGCCCTTAAAAGAGGCCGTTCACAACCCTAGATTTCACTTCCAATGGAAGCCTGACATTTTGTACTACGAGGAAGGTGCCTTTGACGAAAACTTATTGGAAGCCCTAAAAGCATTGGGCCACGAGACCAAAAGCCGGGATGATATCGGACAAGTAGAAGCAATAATCAGACTAAAAAACGGAAAACTTGAAGGAGTTGCTGATTGGCGGGGAGATGATTCTGCAGGAGGTTTCTGATTCTATAAAATAGATTAATTTTCATCGTCGGGCAGGGTCATGGCAAGAACTAATTTGGCATTGACAGATTCCTGTTGTTCTTTAGGAAATGATTTCAAAATTCCGGAAAGGTCTTCCTCTATAGCATATTTGTTTCCGGAAACTTCTTCCATTATATTTTTGATAGTGGCTCTGAGTTTTTTTCGTTGAATTTTTAATTGTTCAATATACTCTTCAGCAGCAAAGTAATTTTTTTTCTCTGGATTTTCTTCCATCATAATTAATTATAGAATTCAATAATTGATTTAATTCAAAGATAAGAAAATGGAACTAAATCAGGGAAAAGAATAAAGAGAATCAAAACAATAAAGAGAATTATTTTGGAAGTTCCTTTCCATTTTCACCGATAAAACTGACTTTTTTCTCGTGTTCAAGATTCATTGTCGGTTTCCCTTTATATTCAGTAATTTTGCCGGTGACACAAATTTTCTTACCCAGGAATTCCACTTCAGGTTCATAGGTAAAATTTTTGACATTATCAGCCCAAATAGAACCTGAGAAGGTATGATTGGGAAATTTTGTATCAAAATTAAAAAAGACAGAACCACTGCTTGTTTTTCGAGTAGAGACCACCATTCCACAAACACAAGCTTTTTTGTCAAGAAACAAATCAGCTTCTACCGAGTTCAAAGTATTTTTGGGACGTTGGTTTAGTTTCAGAGGTTCCTGAGTAGGTATTTCCCCCTCTTTTAGTTCCTCCCATTTCCCGAAATTAAAAGTAGATTCCAGTTTATCTTCCATATCATCATTGAGATTACTAAAAAAATCGATCCCTGTTAATTTTTCTACTTCATCGACGGTAGTTGCATAGGAGACAATTGATTTTTTACACATTTCATTAGGCATAATAAAAGCAATAGCCTTCTTTTCATCACCCTGATTATCAAGAACCACTTTATAATATCTTTTGGGAATAGAAAGCACATTCGGACCCTGCGTAATCGTTTCCAGATTATCATCTAAGACAGGCCCTGTTACAACGATTAATTGTTCATTGGAGACCCAAACATGTTTTCTTATAAAAGATTCGAGTTTTGCCCATATTTCTCTGTTTAATTCTGGACGTTGAGGTGACATATTGGAATAAACATAGGATTCACTTATAGCGCGGGGAGACCATCTGAAATCAGCGGAAGGAGCCAAATGACCTCTGTCATATCCGCTATACCAATAATCAGCTTTTACTGCTGAACCAGTTTTAACAAGGGAATCTTTTCTGAAGTCATTAGTTCTTGCAAGGTTGCCCTTATTAACTGCCGGAACAATAACATGAGAGACCCAATTTGACTGTTCATGTTTTTCATTATAGCTTAAAATTATAGCACCATGTTCAACCAACTGATGTTCTGTCCCCTCCTTATTGATTGGCAGGCCAATAGCATGAATATCTTCTCTAATTTTATCTAAACGTAGAACTTCAAGATCCTCAGCAATAGATTTAAGCTGATTTTCAAGATCAAGAGTTTCCTTTTCCAGTTTATTGATCTCTTCAGCCGTTGAGGGTTGTGCCTGAACAAAAAATGAAAAGAACAATAAAATAAAAAGACAAGGGCTAAATTTAAACATTTATTTTTTGATTTGTTTATAAGAAACTATGGAAAAGAAAAAAGAAATTCCTGATTAACATTCTAAATTGGTCTTAAATGTACAACTAATATTATGAATACTAAAACGTAATCTTCATACATTCATTAAAAAATTTTAAAAAAATGGAGCCTCCAAATAAAATTCAATTAAATAAAAAATAATAAAAAGTCTGCAAATCATATATATCAATTTATTAAAAACCATGCCTAAAATTATTATCTTTGCAGATATCTTTAATTAATATTATAAAAAATCATGAAACATAGTCTGTACGTAATACTTATTCTGATAATTAGTTCTTATGCAGTACAAAGTCAACATCTGATTTCCTATCAGTTGTTACATCATTACACAAAACAGGATATTCAGACAATATTAACTGACTTTGGAATTCAACCGGGAGTCATTGATCTGGAATTTGAAGTTGACTATTACAAAATCACCTATTCCACCCCAAATGCACAGGATACAGGAAATACAACAGCTACAGGCGCCTTGGTGGTACCTTCCGGAATCACCTGTCCTCTTCCTCATGTCAGTTATCAGCACGGCACTACATCCAGCAGATACTCAGTACCTTCTGCCCGTGGTGGTTCGGAATACAAAATCGGCTTGGTTTGTTCGGCCTTAACCGGTTCAGTAACAAGTATGCCTGATTATCTTGGCCTGGGAGATTCTCCAGGATTTCATCCCTATGTACATGCAGCTTCTGAAGCAAGCGCTACAATTGATTTGCTTCGTACTACGCGTGAGATCAAAGACAGTATAGGATTTAACCTTAATGATCAGTTATTTTTATTTGGATATTCACAAGGCGGACATTCCACTATGGCTACATTCAAGGAAATTGAGACTAATTTATCTACAGAATTCACAGTAACTGCCTGTGTACCGATGTCGGGACCATATGATGTTTCGGGTGTACAATCCGCAACGATGACAGCAGATACCTCCTATGCTACTCCCGGGTATCTTCCTTATGTAATAATGGGATATCAGGAAGCCTATGGCAATGTATATAATAATCTTTCAGAAATTTTCAGGTCGCCTTATGATACCCTTCTGCCGGGATATTTTGACGGAACCCATGGAATGGGATGGATAAACAATCAATTGCCGGACACTCCTAACCTTATGCTTGACAGTGCCTATTTCCAGCAATTCATAAATGACCCTAATCATTTTGCCTGGACCTTACTTAGAGACAATGACTTATACAACTGGGCGCCACAAGCTCCTCTGTCGATGTATTATTGTACTGCGGACGAGCAAGTATTTTACAAAAATGCCCTGGTAGCCCGCGATACGATGCATGCCTTAGGGGCCACACATGTGATAGCTACAAATTTTGGAAATTTTGACCATGCAGGCTGTGCCCCTTTATGTTTTCTAACCGGGCTGGCATTATTTGAACAATATATTGATGTCAGCGGGGGCATGTTGGTTAATGACAGTATAATCAACCCGAGTACCAATAGTTCTACTGATGGTTCTATAACATTAAATGCAAGTAACGGCAGCAGTCCCTATGTTTTTGACTGGCAGGACAGTCTTGCCGGGCAGACTACTGCAATGATCAGCGGGCTTGCTGCAGGCACCTATGAAGTGCGGGTTTCGGATAGCCGGGGATGTTTCACCTATAATGAAATAATACTGACAGCACCAACATCCACTGTGGAAGTTGAAGCCTATAACTATTTCAAAATCATGCCTAATCCGGCAGATGATTATATATATTTAAAAATTCTTACCCCTCTTTCAGGTGAGATCAACCTTAGTATTGTTGATATTTCGGGACGGGTAATACATAATACAGAGAATGCAGAACTTGCAATGTACCGATATGATATCAGCGAATTACCTTCAGGAGTTTATTTTGTCCAACTTCAAAATAAAAATAAAGTATATACACAAAAAATGATGAAGCGCTAAGAAATACTTGAAGATAGTGAAATAAGCAGTTAGAAGAGCGGTGAATTAATTTTCACCTCTCTTTTTTTTATTTTTTCTTTTTACTTTTGGGTCATCACCTTCTTCATAAACAATAAACTTACCCATAGTTCCCATGAACCTTGTACCCATATCCTCTCTTTCGGTAATAGAGACAAATCCATCTTTGAAAGCGGAAGAGGGGTCAATTTCAGGAGTTTGCATATCAATAGTTTTAAGGGAATCAAAAATGATAGGCATAAAAGACATATCATCAAGCATAATTTTTTTTGCGAAGCCCCTGAGGAAGGAATTTTGAAAGGGATCGGTGGTAAGCGCAATATTATTAAAATTATTCTTTCTGGCAATAAGGTAGGAGTAGTACAAATTTTCAGAACTGTGTTCTGCCCTGTCTTCAACAAATATATTTTCTTTTCGAACGCCTAATTTTTCGGCATACAAAGCCATAATTTTAGACTCTGACCAGGGAGAGTAAACGGCAGAACCCGAAAATATAATATTTTTGGTTATTCCTTTTTTGTAGAGATAGACAGACCAATGCACCCTGATTTTCATAACATCGGACCAACTGCCGTTTTCGAAGGGTACTCCGGGTACTATAACGGCATCAAAAGGCTTGTTGGCTTGATAACGATTGAACGTTCTTGCTGCGCCTGAACTTAAACAAGAACTCATGATAATACAAAGGGCACCTGCAAGTGAAAAATATTTCATTATTTTTGTCATCTTATTCATAAGAATCTATATATTTTAAAGGGTCTTTTTTATATTTAATTCATAAAAAGTAAAAATGTTCAGAAAAAACACGATTTTTTTCAAAAATAACCAAAACAAAAAGAAAAACAAGAAAAGATTATCAAAATAATAATGAAATGCAACTAAAATCAACTTATACACTGAACCTGTTTGTAGCCTTCCATCCCTCAGATAAAGCACAATTTGATGAGTTGATGATTCATTTGGATAAATTGAACATAAAAAACAAAAATTATGTGATAAACAAAGTGTGGTATGATGGCAGTGACCTCTCAGAATCGGGACGGGCAATAATAACTGAACTTACTGAGGCAGCGGATATTGTATTACTATTAATGAGCGAAAATTCAGTCCTGTCACCTTATTTTATTTCAGCAGAACTTCGTCACACACTTGAACTACACGCTAAAGAAAGAAGCATTGTTGTCCCTGTTATACTAAATACCTGTTGGTGGGAAGATACGGCCTTTGGGAAGCTGCAAGTTCTTCCAAGAGCGGGCCTGCCGATATTTGACAGTGATCATGTCAAAAATGAACTTTTCATTCAGGTAGTGGATGAACTGGACAGGAAACTAAGAAAAGTGCGGCTGCAGAAGGTGGAAAGAGAAGAGACCTTTAATATTAAATATAATGAGGCAGATGCTATATTTCAAAACTGGCATGAACACCCTCAAAAATTAAGGGCTGCATTGCCTTTATATAAGGAATCACTTCAGTTGTGGAATGAAGGCTTCACTCCTGATTATAAAATAATAGAATCACATATTACTATTTGTAAAAGAGAGATTAATTTTAACCATTACTCCTTTGCCGCACACAAAGCATACAAAAAACAAGACTTTCAAACTTGCTTCTTTAATTGTAAGGATGCTTTGGATTTGAGGGATGATGCGATTATCAGAAAATTATACACAGAAGTGAAGAAATATCTTGACGAGGAAGATATGCAGGAAAAAAAAGCGCCTTTTGAAAAATATCTGCAACAGGGGAATGCCTACTTTCTATCCCTTCAATGGAAAAAAGGGGAACAGGATTATATGCTTGCATTGGAACATCATCAAAAAGGTTTTGAACCAGAAAGAAAAGTAATTGAACATAAAATTGAAATCTGTAAAAGAGAATTGACTCTTATGGAATCCATAGAAGAAGCCGAACGACTGTACTCTATTCAGAATTACAAGAAAATGGCCGACACCCTTCTTGATGGAATACAATCTATCAATCACGAAGCCTTTTATAAAATAGACCATGTATTAAAACTAATAGGTTATCTGGAACATGCAGAACCATTCAGGGAGGAGAAGACCAATAAATGGGGCTATTTAAACAAGAAAGAAAATACGGTTATTATTGCTCCGAAATATACTGCTGCCTATCATTTCAGTGAAAACCTTGCGGGGGTAAAGAAATGGGACAATTGGGGATTTATAGATATCGAAGGCAATGAAATCATTCCTTTTATCTACAGTTATGTCAGCCACTTTCAGAATGGCATTGCGCAGGTTATTCACAAGGATGAAACTTTTTGCATTAATCACAAGGGAGAAAAGATAGAAGCAGATATTATTGAAGTAGAAGTTCGGGCAGATATATCTGAAGAAGAAGAAAAATCACTCAAAACACTTCCAATTGATAAACTACAGAAATAATTCCTGGTGGTAATCAATGAACTGCTTCTACAATTTTGACCTGAGAATCCGGGCAGCTTTTTCCGCAGTAATGTCCCTTTGAGGCATTGCAAACATTTCATAGCCCACCATAAATTTTTTGACACTTGCCGAACGTAACAAAGGAGGATAAAAGCTCATATGCCAATGCCAGTAGTTATAATTTCCTGAATTAACCGGTGCCTGATGAATTCCTGAAGAGTAAGGGAATGAACAATTAAAAATCTTGTCATAACAGGTAGTTATTTTCGAAATAGCCTCTGCGAAACTACTTTTATTACAATCAGTCATCAGAGAGATGTCTTTAGCAGAAACTTTAGGAATGATCATGGTTTCAAAAGGCCATAGAGCCCAAAAAGGAACTAAAATCACAAAATCATCATTTTCGAAAATAATGCGTTCGACCAGTTTCAACTCCTGAATAACATAATCCATCAACAAATTCGATCGCTTATTAAGAAAATATCTTTTTTGTTGAACATCTTTTTTCAATACTTCATCAGGAACAGAATTCTGTGCCCATATCTGACCATGCGGATGTGGATTACTGCAACCCATTAATGAACCCTTATTTTCAAATATCTGAATATAATGGATTTCTTTTAACCCGGCCAGTTGCTTAAATTCACTCTGCCAAAGATCCACAACATGTTTGATTTCAGAAACTGTCATCTGTGCAAGACTCAATGAGTGATCAGGAGAAAAACAGAGCACCTTACAAATTCCTTTTTCACTTTCTGCCTGTAAAAGTCCCTCTTGTATTGAAAAATCTTTCCCATCAGAAAGTAAAGCAGCAAAATCATTTTCAAAAAGGAATGTAGATTCATATTCAGGATTAACCTTGCCATTAGACCGTGTATTGCCCGGGCAGAGATAGCAATCGGTAAGATAAGACTCTTTTTTTTGAATTACCTGTTCCGTTTCCTGTCCCTGCCAGGGTCTGAGATTCCGATGTGGAGAAACCAAAAGCCATTCCCCGGTAAGGATATTTAAACGTTTATGTGATTGGTTCTGTAAGTCTTTATTCATTGCTCAATTATTTTAGTGGCTCCTGAAATATTTACCTTATAAAAACTTGTACTGAGTCCGAAAGTATTTTGATAATCCCTCCTTATTTTCATCATAAAATCATTGACACCATCCTGGTGAATTAAATTGATAGTACAGCCTCCAAATCCCCCTCCCATCATCCTGCTTCCTACAACTGCAGGTTCATTTTTGGCAATTTCCACCAGAAAATCCAGTTCCTGACAACTGACTTCATATAAATCCCGGAGACCGGCATGCGATTCAAAAAGCAAAGCACCAAAAAGAATTAAATTCTGATTGTCCAATGCATTTTTTGCAGCCTTCACTCTGCTGTTTTCCTCTATTACATACAAACATCTGTTGTAAACAACCTCAGACATTTCATCCTTTAATCTATTTAATTGACTAATTCTTGCATCAGAGAGAGAGGGCAATTCAGGGTAGTTACCTTTTAGCAACTCAAAACCTTGCATGCACTGAAGTTTCCGCTGATTATAAGGAGAATCACTTAATTGGTGTTTCACATGAGTATTGATCAACATAAGCTGATAATTTTGAAGACTTACAGGTACGGCTTTAAAAGACATATCAGCACAATTCAAAAAAAGCGCTTGATCTGCCATTCCATGCAGATTGGAGAACTGATCCATAATGCCACATTGTACATCGGCAAAATCATGTTCCGCTTTTACAGAAATCTCAACTATTTCCATTTTGTTGAGCCCGGCATCGAATAATTCATTGAGACCAAAAACAACGGCATTTTCTAGTGCTGCAGAGGAAGATAATCCGGCACCAAGAGGAATATCACCACAAAAAGCAAGGTTGAAATTTTGAATATCCACGCCTTTGTCCATCAGTCCGGCCACTACCCCAAGCACATAATTTTTCCAGCTTCCGGGTTCTTTTTTTTGAATATTATTAAGATCAAAGTCATAAGTTTCATTCATATCAAGGGCAGTGACCCTGCAAAAACCTGCATCACTTAGAGATAAAGCTGCAAAGATGTGTTTGTCAATAGTTGCCGGAAATACAAAGCCCTGATTGTAATCGGTGTGTTCACCGATCAGATTGATCCTTCCGGGAGAAGCAATCAATAATGGTTTCTGATTAAACAGATTATAAAATTCTACTGATAATTTATTTAATAATTCAATATTCATGAAATAATCAAATTGATAAAAAATACAAAAACTTCAATTGTTGTTCAACAGAGGTTTAATTAATAAGAAATTATGATAATCTGATGCTCCAACAGAATACTTTGATGCCCAATCTTCCCCGGGAATTATATCCACCGTCTCCCATCTGCAAATGATTGATATTCTAATGTACACTAACAATACCTGCACCATGTTTAGGGTTTTTATTTAATATTTTGAGTTGACAGCTTATCTTTTTCAAAAGCAACAAAACCGCAGGAGGACTTGATATATTGCCCCCAAAAAAGGCATGGTCATTATGAAAAATGGGTTCCTGTAACCGTTCTGAATCTAAATAGGAGAAAATTAAAGATAATAAGAGAACACAAATTAGTTTATACAAAAAAACCGTAAAAAATTCAGAATATTGAATCAAAGTAATAAAAATTCTCAATAACTTGAACAGCGCAGCAGAAATATAACTAAGAGAAATAAAATAAGATATAAAAATATATTAAACATGAAGATGATGAATGAAAGCCCTTGCTTTAAAAAATAATGATATATTTGTGTGAGCCCCTGCAGAATCAGACTTTTGAAATTATTTGTGGATTTGAAAACTAGCCGGTAAAAAATAATGTTGAAAGATAAAAAGAACGACCCTTACGCTTCTTTACGCTACAGAGAATTCAGGTTATTCCTCTTAATTCGCTTTGCCCTCGTATTTGCCTGGTCCATGCAATTTATAATTATTGAATGGGAAGTCTACCGGATTACCAAGGACCCCTTATCATTGGGTCTGATAGGTTTAATAGAAATTATCCCCGCCTTTTCTATGGCACTCTTTGCCGGGCATTTTGTCGATCAGAAGGAAAAACGAAATTTACTGTTTGTCTGTACGTTTGGATTTTTGGTATTAAGTATTGGTTTCTGGCAAATTACTTCTGATTATTCAGTGGAGTATTTTTCATCCAATACAATTCTGATGATGATGTATTGTCTGGTTTTTCTGGGCGGCATAGTACGTTCCTTTATCAGTCCGACAATTTTTGCCCTGATGTCATTGGTTGTCCCCCGAAAACTATATCCTAATGCCTCAGCCTGGAGCAGTTCCGTCTGGCAATTGAGTGCAGTAGTTGGTCCTGCTTGTGGTGGATTCACCATCAATTACTTTGGTGTACATCATTCTTTGAGTATAGTTTTGGTTTTCATT
>CAJQOX010000107.1 GCA_905480075.1 uncultured Aureispira sp.
AACCGGTGAAGTAGAATTTGAAATTACCGACCATGGTCAAACAAGAATCGTTACGCCTGGTGGTAGGGGAGGAAAAGGTAACTGGCACTTTAAATCACCCACAAATCAAATTCCAACTTATACTTCTCCACCGGGGGAAGGTAGAAAAGAATGGAAAATATTTGAACTTAAAGTCCTTGCAGATGTTGGTCTTGTTGGTTTCCCCAATGCCGGGAAATCTACCCTTCTTTCTGTCCTTTCTGCTGCAAAACCCAAAATTGCTGATTACCCTTTTACTACTCTTGTCCCAAATCTCGGCATGATTCAATATCGTGATAACCGATCTTTTGTAATGGCAGATATCCCAGGAATTATTGAAGATGCTCATAAAGGAAAAGGAATAGGTCATCGCTTCCTCCGTCACATCGAACGTAATGCCACCTTGCTTTTTATGGTGCCGGCCGATTCTGATGATATCGCAAAAGAATATGATGTCCTCATGAATGAACTTAGATTGTACAATCAGGAATTACTCGATAAACCTCGTGTACTCGCTATCACCAAATCTGATTTGCTTGATGAGGAATTAAAAGAGATGTTGATGGATGAACTGCCTCAGGGTATTCAAACCATTTTTATTTCTTCAGTTGCTCAACAAGGCCTTGTGGAACTAAAAGATGTACTGTGGAAATTTATTAACTAATCTTTATATACTGATATTTCCCATCTGAATTTTAAAATACTTAAAAAACTACTTACTTCTTTTTGCCATGAATTCCATGCGTAACTCTCTGTAGGCCAACCTTCTTTCATCTTGAGGTACTCTTTGGAAGGTATGGCAAAGGCTGCTCGTTTTAACACGGTTTTCAAACTCCAGTGAAAGACATGTGAATCCTGAATTATGGTTTGCTTTATTCGCTGAATTACCTTTATTGATATGTCTTCCTCCCATTGCTTATTGTCTATCAGTAATAGATTGACAATTGCCTGTTCGTCGGTAAAGGTTTTGCTATTATCTGTGATGAAATACTCTCTCGCAAACCTGTTGAAAAGGTTGTCATTAAGATTTTCATACATAAAGTTTACTGAAAAATCCTTGCTACTGTAGGTTCTTATGTTTTTTAGATAATTTTTATGACAGGCAATAAGCCATTCTACCGCTCCGAAAGTTTTGGATGCCTTGGCCCATCCAAGAAAAAATACTTTTCGCCATTCTGTCTTCACTGACCATTGCAATAATTCTTCTTTACTTTTATTAAGATACTCCATCCACCATTCAGGTGGAATTTTTGTAATTATCTGCGTCAGCAGATTAGCCATAGGGCCACAATCTTTGATTAATGTTTTTCTGGATTGCAAGCCATCCCGCATCATAGCTTTTGTGCATGCCTCAGGTAAATATATCTGTACGGTATCCTTTTTATTATTATACCTTACCATCTCTTTTGCCAATTCCTGCATTCTTTTTACTAATGAAGAATCCGCAAGTTGTGTTAATAGTTCTGCTGCTGCCTCTCGAACCTCTTTCCGCTTATCATCAAGGGCCTGCTCTAAAAAATTATTATCTCCAACACTCAATCCATTTTCTAAAATTTTTAAAAATTTGGCCTTGGTCTGATATCCTTCACTCTCCCATACTTCCGATATCAGTTTAATAGCCTCTGAGGGGTTTTTCTGACGTAAATTATCTAGGAATAATAGCCGTTGCTGAATATTGCCGTAATAGAATTGTTCCTTATTAGACTCCTTGTCTTCTCTCAGGTATTCCCATTTGTTTATATGTTTTGTAAGCCAATTACCACGATTGCCAGAACATTGCTTTGTAAGTTCATATAGCTCAGGTTTATGTTTTACATAGTTGAATAGCCCGGGTAGGGTAGCAGGTGCCAAAACTAATCTGTTGTCTGCCAGGCAGTTCAATAGCTCCTTTAGTATAGTGTCGTAATTGTTTTGAAGTATTTTTTCAAGTTGTTGGTTTCTCTCTTCGTTGCAATAACTTAATTGTTCAGAATCTGAAATATCTATTTTGTCGTCTGTATACTTTTCAGGAACCTGTGCCGATGTGTGTAGTTGTCTGTGTATCGCTACAGTTTTAAGTAAGGCTTTCTCGGCTGTTAAATTTCCGGAAACTGAAAATCCGTAGGAATCCATCTTACTCATTAAGGCAGGGGACAAATTCCTGATTGTGTTATTGCCGGTCAGTGCCTGACGAACCAATTCCTGCCATGCTTTCATCTTTCTGTATTTTCATTTACGAAATAAAAAAAGTCATTCCGGAATCGAAATGACTTTTTTTTATTTTATAGTTGATTAGTTTCTTTCAACGGATATTAGCCTTGCTCTTTTTATTCCTAAGCGTTGCATCGTCTCCTGACTCAGTGGATTATCTGTCTCTAACAAATTGTCATGTTGAAAAGAGATGATCGCTTTTTTTGTCTGTTCGTCCAGCTTTCCGGTGATTGCAACCTCATAGGCCTGACTCTTTAAACCTTTTTGAATATCAGTTATTGAAGGAGTCTCATATTCTCCGAAAGGGCAGGTTAATTCAGACCACCTCTTCCACTTGCCGGCAGGAATCTCTATGACTTTTTCTCCATCCTTCAGATTGCCAAGCTGATCCTTAGTTACATAGTAAATTCGTGCTTGTTGTATACACACCTTTCTGTGTACGATCATTTTCTCTGAAGGAATAATATAATCTGTGGATGTGGTGTCTAGAATGTTCCTGTAAGGGTAAAATTTGCTGTGAACTATTCGATAATCAGGAGAGGACTTTATAAGAGATAATGTTAAATGTGGTATCCCTTCATCCTCCCTGCATAATGGAGAAACCTTTGCTACTTTCCAGCTTGCAACAGGATCTTTTAATGTAAGTACTTCGGTTTGAATGAAGTAATTACTCGTGTCAAGGTTCCCGTTCAATGCCGGAGATATAACTATAGTATCATGTATCATTTTGAAGACTGGTGATACTATTTTTATATAATGTGTTTCTTTTTCCCGCAAGACATCTTTGTCCCCGGGCTTTGCCTTGTAAAGTGCATAGGCCTTATTGGCCTCTACCATCTCAACAAGACTTTCAAGGTTGTCCTGTGCCTGTAATAACCCTCCTCCCAAAAGGCAGAACAAACATAGAAGTGTTTTTTGTGTAATATTCATAGTTGATAGTATTCTGTGGTAATTTCTATTACGGCAAGCAATTTAATGAAAAAATGTCAAAAACCATAAATTGAAGAAGTTTTTCTGATTAATTAATTTTAATCTGATTGATCATTTAATTTATTGATGAATGCTGATTTATACGTTGATTATTCGAAATTTATGCGCAAAATTCACCGGAGTTTTCTTCTTAGTCTTAACTTGTTTAATCTAATTTAAAGTATATATTTTCAATATTTTAGCTTTATCCCGGTCAATAATTGTAAAGTTTCAGTTTTATTTTTCTAAAATCAGTAGTTATAATAAATTTCAATTGTCTTTACTTATATTTTATTACGTTCATTAATCAAAAATGTGACATTTTTTTATAACATTTATTATCTTTTCACCTTTTTGCAATTATTTGTCAGTTTCAGATAATTTTACCCCTTTATTATCGCTGTTTCTGTATCTTTGTTTTTTAATTCAGGTTTTTTGGTTGTTAGGTTCTTTGCCTGTTTTTTTATTGCTTCATTTTGTTGATCTTGTTTATGAAAAACTTTTTTATCGCTTTTTTTATCGTTTTTTTTGTGGCTTCTTGCAATACTGACAGGACTTCGTCAAATCTTGAACTGGAAAACCTTTACAATAAATATGGGGTCGAGGGTTGCTTCTTACTTAAGTCTCTGAATAATGAACAGACCTATACATACAATCAAAATCGTTGTGAACAGGGTTTCTTGCCGGCTTCTACTTTCAAAATTGTCAATTCCCTCATTGCGCTGGAAACAGGGGTGGCTGGCAACGAAAATATGTTGATGAAATGGGATTCGGTGCAAAGACAGTTTAGTGCATGGAATAAAGATCATACCTTGCAGTCTGCCTTTAAAGTTTCTTGTGTTCCCTGTTTTCAAAACCTGGCAGTTAAAATTGGAGTTGAAAATATGAAACTATGGACTAATAAACTGAATTTCGGCAAAATGGATGTTCACCCTGATAATCTGACTGATTTCTGGCTCAAAGGTAATTCTGAGATTTCTCCATTTCAACAATTGAACTTTCTCGAAAAACTTGAAAATGCTGAATTACCAGTTAAACCTTCAACAGTGCATAGGGTCAGGAATATTATGAAAATCGCAGTGGATTCCTCCGGATTAATTATGAGAGGGAAAACAGGCTGGGCTATTGTAGGTCAACGTAGTATAGGATGGTTCGTCGGTAGTATAGAAAGACCGGATGGAGAACGGTTCATCTTCGTAAATAATATTGAAGCTAAATTAGGTGCTATCCCGGATAAAGACTTTATGATGATTCGAAAGTCTATTGTCTATGAAGTACTAAAATCTATGCAGGTACTCTAATCTTTACATTATGAATCACAGGGTTATTTCCTGTCCGGATTTTTTTGATGAAGAAGCTGATCTTATTAATGCTTTGTTTGAAGCTGATCTGCGATTTTTGCACCTTCGGAAACCGCAGGCTTCCTTCGCCGAGTGTCAGGCTTTACTAAGTGCAATTCATCCTGATTTTTATCCCCGTATTATTACGCATCAGTATCCCGGACTTATTGATGAATTTTCTCTAGGAGGTTTTCACTTTAAAGAACATTATCGCAATTCTTTATCAGAAATTGATTTGAGTCTTTTGATTAGTAGTTATCATGAAAAACATATTTTAGTAGGTACATCTGTTCACCAAAAATCCACACTCCTGAATTTAAAATTAAATTTTGATTATATTTTACTCAGTCCGGTTTTCCCCTCTATTTCAAAGCCTGGTTATTTGCCCACTGAAGATTGGATAATAAAGGATTTGTCTTTACCTTCCGCTCTCGTCGCTCTCGGTGGTGTTAATTATCATAATATCACAACTGCTCAAAAAAAAGGTTTCAAAGAGGTGGCTTTCCTTGGTGCAGTATGGAATGAAAAAGCTCATTTTATTAATAATTATGACCTGTTATGCAGAAAAATGAAAAATTCAGACCCTTCGTCCTGACTATTGCAGGCTTTGACCCCTCCGCAGGGGCAGGCCTCGTGGCGGATTGTAAAACGATGGAACAAATAGGGGTATATGGCCTCTCGGTATGTTCTGCTGTTACTGTGCAGCACGAATCTGTCTTTCAATCTGTTGAATGGATTGACCCTGACCTAATCAATCAGCAAATAATTTTACTCTTTCAAAAATATCCTGTAAAATTCTGCAAGATCGGTCTCCTCCAAAACAAAAAAATTCTCGGGCAGATTCTCAAACTGCTCAATGACCTGAATCCCGATATAAAAATTATTCTCGATCCGGTTTTATCTGCCTCCTCAGGTTTTGACTTTCATAAAGAGACTGCCCTGATAGAAAATGATTCTTTATTATCTCAAATATTTCTCCTGACTCCTAATGCGATCGAGTTGTCTGAAATAGGAAGGGAACAACTTGATTTGATGAAGGTGGCTAAAAGCCTTACGCCCTTTTGTAATGTCTTGTTTAAAGGAGGGCATAATCCTCAGAATTTAGGAACGGATTTTTTGTTTATTGATGATAAAGTTCATACTCTCATACCGCCGGATGCCTCTTTTTATGAAAAACATGGCTCAGGATGTGTCCTCTCTGCGGCAATTGTTTCTTATCTTGCACTCGGTTTTTCTATATTGGATGCCTGTACTGCCGCAAAGGTCTATATTTCTTCTTTTCTGAATTCAGATTCCGGCTTGCTGGGTTATCATAATATTTAACTTATTAATTTTTATGGATACCGAAAATAATCACGAGGAGTTCGAACTGAACAAAAAGGAATTGAAATGGAAACAAAATGCCCTCGACCTGGCAGAGGCTATGATCGAAAAATTTTCTGATTTTCGGGAGGAATCTTATTCTGCAAGATCGCTCGATTCTGTTTTTAGCAAAATGATGAATCTTTCCTGGTTTAAAAGACCCAAAAAGTTCATCATCATTACCGGTATGGGTTATGCTTTGGGAAAATGCCTGGTACAATACTTTGGCTTTGAATGGATCGTCTATAAGGATTATTTAGGTAAGGATGTGGCTGTAAAACATCCTGCTTCAGGACTTATCTGTTTTCCGGTCTCCTCTGTCAGAAAAAGAATGAAAGATAAAAATTATTGCTTTATG
>CAJQOX010000108.1 GCA_905480075.1 uncultured Aureispira sp.
GGCGGAATTGCTGTGATTGGCAGAGACAAAACGCGTATTTCGCCAAACACCAAATTCTGCTAATTGACTATCTTTATTTCCATTACTTGTAGGAGAACTGCTTTTGTCATACAATAAGGTATCACTTTGCAGGATAGCATAAGATATATTTCCCTGATAATTATTGGGAAAGATCAGGGAGTGAAGGGCATGAAATCCCTGTTTTCTGCCCGCCGGACTTTCGTCTATCAGCAAATTGTTGCAAGTCATATTGGAGAAATCAATATCGAGGGCATATTTGCTTGAATGATTAGTGAAGTTGCGGGCAGCGCCCCCTGTTTTCCAGTTTTCTTCCCAATAGGTATAGTTGTAATTATTGGCAAAATTATCAAAGCTTGCCTGATTGATGGCATGAAGTGTTGTTTGACCTTGGCAGCAATTAAAAATTTGAAGCAGTATAATAATGTTCCATAGCTTTTTGCCGTACATAATTATTGTTTGTTTGAGGGTGTGTATAAAAAATGTACATATGTTTAATAATTTGCAAGTATGCTGTTTGGCGAGGCGTAAACTTGAATGAGATGAAAATCAGCAGATAAGGTACTAAATATTTTATAATTTCTGTTGATTTTTTTGTGAAAATGAAGTGAGTTTTTCTTAAGAAGGGGAGAGTATCTATCAATATTACCAAAGGGTCACAATGATTAATAAAAGATATTTTTAATTCCAATAAACTGAAAACACTACTTTTGATTTTATAATAAAATAATACTTTGTGTTTTTTGAGTCATAAAATCATTCTTAATTTGTTTACTTGGCTTAACAATTTCATTAAGCATAATTTTTTTTGGATTTTTACTTATATTTTAGAAAATTTAAGCCCCCTGATATAACCAAAACGAATATAAAATGAGCAAAAATCTAAGAATATTAAAGGTCCTTGCCATCCTGGAAGGAATCAGCTATCTCCTACTTCTCGGAGTATGTATGCCTTTAAAATATTGTTTGGAAATACTTGAACCTACAAAGTTTGTGGGAATGGCACATGGCCTACTATTTGCCGCTTATTGTCTTTGGGTCTTGATTGTTGCAAGAGAAAAACAATGGTCCATAAAAATAATTCTATTGGCATGGGTAGCATCTATTCTTCCCTTTGGACCTTTTGTTGCGGACAAGAAGTTGTTTGGGGATGAAATAAACACAAAAATGGGTTCCGGGGATTAGATTATTTGCTGAACCATACCTGAGGTGCTAAATTTGAGTTGTTAAAACTACCAACAGTTTTGCCATACAGTACCATCAAAAACTCTTAATTTATTTAAAGTGCTGTCATAATAAATATCTCCTGCAGCAGCGCCGGAAGGGGCGGAAGTTCTGGGTTGCAGACGCATTACATCATTTATGTGTAATGTTCTGGCGCGATTTTTATAAAAGTCTGATAATGACCTATGATTTTTTAGCTGAAAGAGATAAGTCTGATGTTCAGGGAGATTTTATCGATATTGAAAATTAATGTACTCAGGCTTCTTCCTTTTTTCTTCTGCTCATTGCAAATCCCCTTTCTAAAAGCACGACAAGCAAAATACCGCCAATTATCCATTTCAGGTTTCCTCCTTTTCTTTTAATAAACACCGGGTCAGTTTTTCCAATTATGATAAAGGAAGACCAAAAAGCGGGATGAGCGAAAAAACCATTTGCAGATTTTATATACTGCAACTTTGCTTCTCTGAGTGCTTCATCTTTATTCATTCCATTCGCAAGGTTCTCGTATAATTTTTTCATGATTTCCGAAGTGGCAAAATCATTCACCTGCCATAAGGATACAATCATGGAAGGCGAGCCGGCATACATAAAAGCGCGGGCAAGAGAAGCTATACCATTTCCTTTTTCGAACTTGCCATAGCCTGTTTCGCAGGCAGAAAGTACTATCAGGTCAGCGTTCAATTCCATTTTTGAAATTTCATGAGCCTGCCAAAAATTAGATTCTGTACTGTCACTATCTTCAGATAAAGCCAAAGAAGAAAGTACCGGTCTTTTAGCATTTAAAATGCCATGAGTGGCAAAATGTAAAATTGCATAATCAGAAGCCTTTTCTTTGACCGTTTTTTCAGAAGCGAGCTTGTCGAAAGCAAAAAATCCCTGATATTTTTCTTGCAGGGTTTCCACCCCACTTTTTGCAGCAGGTAAAGGAGATAATTTTTTTCTCAACCATTGGTCAGAAGCTAGTCTGACATCCATCATGGAAGAATCCAGTTGAAGATTATAATTGGCGGCGACAGCCAAAATCTGACCATTGTTTTCAAGAGAAGGAGCTTCAACGTTATCTTTCCAGAGACTGGCAGAGTAATTATATGAAATATTGTAGTCCTTAACCAGATAATGTAATTTATTATAATCTGTGATTTGTGTTTTTGCTTCTTCGACCAAAAAGGATTCAAAGGGTAAATGCCCCAGTTCACCATCGGTCACAATGATCAAGTTGTTTATGTTCGATTTGTTTTTTAAAACGGGTTCTAATAATTTTTGATAAAACCAATGAGCATGCTTAATATATTTGGTGTAGGCTAATTTTTCTTCTTTTCTGATTAAATTATAATTACTTAGAGCGTTGTGAAAATTCTTAATATTATATTTCATCTTTTTATTTGAAACAAAGAATTGCTCCCACTGGATTTCTTTTTTGTCTACGCAGAAAATATGTATTACTGAATCTCCGATAACATATTCAATCAGAACAGAATTATCATCAAGTTGTGTTTGAATCTCTTCAGCCTTTATATTAGCTTGCTGATATTGAAGTTGGTGGTATTTTGGATACTCTTTTTTTATCATAGAAATAAAAGCTTCGACATCCTGATTGATATTATTTAAATTATTCCTCAGACTATCTTTTGCTTCTTCAGATCGTTTCTCTGCTAATTTTGCCTGTAATTGACTCTGTGCTTTTTTTAGTTCTTTATCCTTTAAAGCCAAAGATTCGGGCAATTCACCCAATTGATAGGTTTTTTCAGATTTTGTAGCTTGTAATAATAGCACAGATTTATTTTGGTCTGCCAGATTAAAAGCCACAGATTTTTGCTTTTTCGGGTTGAGAAGCATTAAGTTACGAGTCAGCCAATCGTTGCTTTGTGAGAGTATTTTAAGCTTGTCTTTTTCATTGGCTGCATACTTTCTTTCTTTGTTCAATAAATACAGAGCAAGTTCTGCTATAATTAATTGTTTTGCTTTTGGCTCAGCAATATTTTTATCAAGAGAAATAAGCTGATCAGTGATTTTTAAGGAGGTAACCAATTGATTTATATTTGTTAATGATGTGTAAGGTGCCTCCTTGAGTTTGTTTAACCACTGATTACTGAAATCATGTGAAATCTTTATTCCTGAAATACAATCAATTGCCTGCATCAGTGTTTCTCTTGCCAATTCATAATCTCCTTTATTTTTATATATCAAAGCCAGATTGTTGAGCGTACTTACAAAAGAGGGATTCTCTGTACCTAAAATTTTCTTTTTGATACTAAGCGCTTCAAAAAGCAAAGGCAAAGCCTTGTCATATTTTCCTGTTAACCTGTATAATCTGGCTAAATTTTGAAGGGATGTAGCATAAGTAGAACGATTCTTGTACTGTTTTTGCCCTTCTATTTGTATGCACTGCAGATAAAGGGGTAAAGCCTCTTCATATTTCTCCATTTTTTCATATAAATAAGCAAGGTTATGTAGAGAAATGGCAAAATCGGGATGATTTTGCCCCAGTGTTTTTTTATCTATTTTGATAGCCTGTAAAAGCAGGGGTAAAGCAAGTTCAAAGTTTTCCATTCGTTCGTGCAAGAAAGCCAGATTGATAAGAGAGGTGGCAAAATCGGGA
>CAJQOX010000109.1 GCA_905480075.1 uncultured Aureispira sp.
CAAAAAGCCAAAAATTAAAAACAGCAAAGTATATTTTACAAGCCCTTCAGGAAACAAGGATCACAGTTACTCTAATTTCAAAAAATACATGAGGAGTATTTTCAACTATGCGGGAACTGCTTCATTGACGAAGGAGTTAAAATCAAAGAAAATAAAAGAGATAGAAGCCGGCGATGTATTTATTTGGGGCGGTTTTCCCGGTCATGCAATTATTGTGGTGGATGTAGCCGAGCATAGAGAAACCGGCAAAAAGATATTTATGGTAGCACAAAGTTATATGCCCGCACAGAGTATACATATATTGCGAAACTTCAACAACCACAATCTTTCTCCTTGGTATACAGAGGATTTTGGCCCTCAGCTTGAGACACCTGAGTGGACATTTGAGAGAAATTCGCTGAAAACTTTTGAAAATTAAGTATTTAAGGCAATCTTTTTTACCATTTTACCAAAAATAAAATGATGCATAGGTAGCAGTGAATACCAATATAATCTGCCCGCTATCCCTTTCGGTCGGAACGTCGCAATTTGAACTAAAGTGTCTTCCTCTATTTTAAATTCTAACCAGGCTTCCCCTGGTAATTTCATTTCGGCATACAAGAGCATTCTTTTTTCAGGCCTTGAAATATATACTACTCTCCAGAAATCCAATGTCTCTCCTGCTTTAATTATCTTTTGGTTTTTCCTTCCTCTTCTAAGCCCTACACCACCAAATATTTTATCAATAAACCCTCTTATTTCCCATAAAAAGTTATAGGAGTACCATCCGTTAGAACCACCAATAGACCATATTTTATTTAAAGTATTATCCAAATCATCCACTTTATGTTTTCTTATATCAGTGAGACATCCATAAGTTGGAACATTTAGTAATTTGTTCATTCCTTTGTGCAGTTTATCACCTGAAAGCGCATCCGTCCAACTTGAAAGCACTTCCTTCTGTTCAATTTTATCGAAAGCCATTCTCACCGAATCCTGATAAGTCAATAATTCAATATTCAGGAGCTCCCGAAGATTATTTTGACTACATATCACTTCCACTTTCATGCTATGCACCAGATTGACTGCTAATTTATAAGAGGTTGAAGTTACAAAATACAGCCAATAGGAAGACAACCTTGGTGTCATAACCGGCAAAGTGTATATGTACCTTTTCATTCCTCTTGTTTCAGCAAAAATCAAGAGCATTTCCTTGTAAGTTAAAATCTGAGGACCTCCAATATCATAACTATTCCCTAAGGATGGAGGGAATAGAAGAACAGCATGAAGAAATTGGATTACATTTCTGATGGAAATTGGCTGGGATTTGGTATTAAGCCATTCGGGAGTTATCATTACCGGTAACTTTTCCACAAGATCTCTGATAATTTCGAATGAAGCTGACCCTGAACCGACAATAATTCCAGCTTTAAGAGTCGTTAACTGATAACTTCCTTTTTTTAATTCATCTTCAACAGACTTTCTGGATTGAAGATGGGCAGATAAATGTTTTTCATTAACTATACCGCTAAGATAAATAACTTGCTCAGCCTTGGTTTCAGAGATTCTATTTTTAAAATTAACAGCACATTTCAATTCAAGACTTTCGAAATCCCCGGTAGATGCAGACATCGAATGTATTAAATAGTAGGAAGCGTTAATATCATCTGGGATAGCAGATAAACTTTCTGAACTTAGAAAATCCACCTCTATCACTTTCAATAATTCAGAATCAAATTCTGTAGCATCAAAACGTTTTCTATCTCTGACACAACAAATCACTTCATGGCCATTATCCAATAAAACGGGCAATAAACGCTTACCTATATACCCGGTTACTCCGGTTAGTAATATTTTCATATTTTCAATGTTGAAATTCCACCATCTACTGAAAAAACCTGGCCGGTTATCCAGGATGAATTATCAGATAATAAAAAATTTGCTGCATTAGCAATATCATTGGCCTGCCCTATTCTTTTAAGAGGATGCCTTTGTGCATTGCTCTCTTTTTTTGAATCTGAATTGAGCAAAGAGGAAGCCAAAGGGGTATCTGTAAGAGAAGGAGCAATACAATTGACCCGAATTCGAGGAGCAAGATCAGCTGCAAGTGACCGCATCAATCCTTCCACAGCGCCTTTTGATGAAGCTACTTGTGTGTGAAAAGGGAAACCTGTCTGTACAGCAACTGTTGAAAACAGCAGAACAGAAGCTGATTTGGCATTTTTTAATCTTGGTAGCACAGCTTGTAAAATCTTGATTGCGCCTACAACCTGAAGATTGTAATCTTGTAAAAAATCAGCCGGTTTAATTCTGTGAAATGGTCGTAGTTTGATAGAACCCGGACAATATACAACTCCGTTGAGTGTTTGGGGCAGAAAACTAAAATCTGGTAAATCTTCCAAAACATTCAATTTAAAATATCTGATATTCTCCGTATCTTTTTTCACATTTTGATTATAGGAAGAAAAAACCTGAGAATGCTCCTTTTCCAATAATAAAGACAATGCTTCCCCTATACCAGAAGAACCACCGATAATTAAATAATTTTTCATTTATATGTACTTTTATAGATAACATTAATTATTTTGGGAACAGTATGTACAGATATAACCATTCAGAAGTGTTTTAGTTGAGAATTACGTCAAAAGATTATCTGATTTTTTCAATTATTAGATTTAACAAAGATTACAAGAATGAAATTGATAGACAAAGCCAGGAAAAACCCAGACAGAATTGCGCTTATTTCAGAGAAAAAAAAATATACTTATCAGCAATTATTGCAATTATCAGAAAATGTGGCCCTCCGTCTTCTGAAAGAAAAATCAGACCTCAGAGAATCGAGAATAGCATTTCTAACTGAACCCGGAATCAATTATACGGCCACTCAATGGGGAATCTGGAGAGCAGGCGGCGTGGCGGTTCCCCTATGTGTATTGCATCCCCTTCCCTCTTTGGAATATGTGATTGAGAACTCTGAGGCCTCTTTGCTGATAGTTGATGACATAAATTACAGTAAGTTGTCAGAACTGGCAGCAAAAAAAAAATGGACCATTTTCCGCTCTGATGAAATGCTCAGGGAAACCGAAACAAAGGCACTTCCAAAAATTGATGAAAGCCGGCGGGCCATGATCTTGTACACAAGCGGAACCACAAGTCAACCTAAAGGAGTGGTGACTACGCATGGCAACATCAATTTTCAGATAGAGACTTTGGTAAAAGCCTGGCAATGGCAGAAAGAGGATCATATTGTCAATGTATTGCCCCTGCATCATGTGCACGGTATTATCAATGTGATGAGTTCGGCTTTGTGGGTGGGTGCCTGTTGTGAATTCATGCCTAAATTTGATGCCGGAAAACTTTGGGCATTGTTTTCTGAAGGGAATGTGAATCTTTTTATGGCCGTTCCTACTATATATTTCAAATTGATCGCCTTTTGGGACAAATCAACAACAGAAAAACAGCAAAAGCTATCCGAGTCACTTCAACATTTCAGGCTGATGGTATCAGGTTCGGCAGCACTCCCTGTACCTGTTCTCGAAAAATGGAAAGAAATCAGTGGACATACCTTGCTTGAACGCTATGGCATGACAGAAATCGGGATGGCTATTTCCAATCCTTATGATAAAGAAAGGCGTGCCGGACATATCGGTCAGCCACTTCCGGACGTACAGATAAGATTATATAATGAAAACGGATTGGTTAAAGAAGAAGGTGAATCCGGCGAAATACAGATAAAAGGTCCGAATGTTTTTAAAGAATACTGGAAAAAGCCGAAAGCTACTACAGAAGCCTTTACCAAGGACGGATGGTTTAAAAGTGGCGATATAGCTTTACTGAACAATGGCTACTATAAAATTCTGGGTCGTGACTCAGTAGACATCATCAAATCGGGGGGCTACAAAATATCAGCCCTGGAAATTGAAGATGTACTGCGTAAACACCCTGCAGTGAATGACTGTGCAGTAGTAGGGATCGTTTCTGAAGAATGGGGGGAAGTGGTTTCTGTCTGTTTGGTATTGAGAGAGAACGAATCAGCAGAGACTTCAGAAATAAGCAATTGGTTAAAGGGGCAACTTGCAGCCTATAAAGTTCCGCGGCAATATATTTTCAGAAAAGAACTGCCCCGGAATGTATTGGGAAAAGTCACTAAAAATAAATTAAAGGAATGGTTTTAATCAAAACAAAGTCAACATTACGAAGGCCTTAACATTCCCAAAACTCACAAACCAAACAACATTAACAGCAAATCGCTCATTATGAACACCTTACAACTATGCACAGCAAATCAAACAAAGTAATGACAAAAGAATATCCGTTAAAAACTTTCTAAAAGTTAAAAATTTCATAAATTAGAGGCCGAAGTTTTGCGGATAATCAACAAACTTTAACAGTAGCGAACCTTTTTAATATAAATAAAGAATGATAATAAGTAATTACTACAAAATCAAACAATTCCTTTGCTGCCTTTTTCTAATCCCTTTAATCAGTTCTAATTTATGGTCTCAGGCCAAAGTTCAGGTTAAAGTTGTGTCAGTAGAGGTAACCAATAATGTGGATTGTGATCCTGATATTTTATTCATAACAAACAGAAGTGATTTTTGTGTTGAATATATTGGGACAGATAACACATTAGGAAATTCAAATAATAACCCTACATTTTTTGGCTTTCTTGGTGATTTCAATTATGCCTATAAAAATGGTGACAACGGTGGTTGGACTTTAACATCTCCAAACGGAAATATAGGCCCGTCAAATGGTATCTTTTTTGACCATGACTATGTTTGTGCCACAGATGTCCCAACAAACATTGCAATAGATTGGCAGGGATATGAAAATGATGATCTCATTTTTGACTATGATCTTACAGGATTATTCTCTCAGGCAAGGACAGGTGGGCAAAATAATAACATTGCAGTTCCTGCCACTCCAGGTTCAAATATTCAAGTATTTTCAGCAAACGGATCCAGTGGATGTGGTACACAGACCTACAGACTTACTCTAGAAGTAATACGTACGGCACTCTCAATTACTCCTGCACCAGATGCCATTTGCAATTCTGTATTAATCCCAACAAATAATTCAACTCAGCAATTTGGCTGGTGTGGAAACCTTACATTAGAGCCAAACGAACCCCGTACAGGAAATATAAATCCTCATGGTTCGGCCTGGTTTCATTTCACCTGTCCTGCAAGCGGACAGGTAACAATAGAAACTGATTTGGGTACTACAGATTTTGGTACTGAATTAGTTTTGTATCATGCAGCTGACGGCCCGGGTTGTATTCATGGAAGTAATAACTGGGTAGGTTTTCCAGGTCTGAACCCTATTAAGAATAAATTTGATTATCTTTCCTATCAGGGAGATGCTGATGATGACATCCCTGTAATCGATCCTAATGCAAAAGCTACCGCACATTTCGGAGATGTTACCAACGTTTTTCCTGCTATTCGTGACGGTCATGCTTTACTAGCCGGTGAAACTTATTATATTCAATTAACTACAGATCAAAATGCAAGACGTGGTTATGTAAGTTTGCGAATAGAGGATATTGGTGGTTCTCCCTTCGAACCACATGATATTCCTTGTCAGGGTATCAATGTAACCGCCGATGCGCAATCGCCAACAGTTCGTACCGAAGCCAATGGGCAAGCCTTTTCCACACAACTTTTCCGAGGCACCTTCTTTGGAGGTTCTGTGGTAAGTGATGAAGAGATCGGCCCTCCTTATGCAGGAACTGATGCCACGCAGTTTAAAGCTTATCAATATGTACCTACCCTACCCAACGGATTAGGCGGTTCTATGTGGATACAATTTACCGCTGCCAACAGTGGCCGTATTTATTTTGAAGCAGATATTGACAATGCACTATTAAATGAAAGTGAGAACAATGCACTATATGCACCTGACCCTCAATTTGCCCCTGGTACACCTTCGGATCTTTTCTGTTCGAATATTTTACAGGTAGCAGATGCAGAAGGAGGTATTGGTGGCATTCTTGGAGGAAATCAGACTGCCATCATTATGGAACAGTGTCTGGAACCCGGCTACACCTATTATGGTATGGTAGATCCTGCCGGAGCCACCACAGCAGATGAAGCAGAAGTATGGGTTTATGACCCGAGTGGATCTGATCCAGCCCTGAATCCACCCCCTAACGACATCCTCTGTCTTACCATGGCAGATACCCTTTTTGAAATACCTGTAAAACCAGCTACGCAGACGATTCCTTTTTCTGCAGTAGCCGGAGACAATACCAATGCCTGTATAGAAACACTGGCAGGCGAGCCTTTTTCCACTTCTAATCCTGCCACCCGTGCGGATCAGACAGTGTGGCACTTCTTTACCGTACCACCTTCCGGTGTAGTAGAAATGAAAATACGTGCCTACATAGGTTTAGACAGTTTAAACTATGCTGTTTATCCACTGTTTCAAGATAGCCTATGTTATGGAGGTTTGCAGCCCGCCACCTTCACATTGGATGGAACACAGGCAACAAACGGCATTACTTCAATAGCAAGCGGGACCACCGACTTCGCCGGAGATATCGTAGGACTTTGCTGTCTTACCCCTGGTGCAGTATATGCCATACAACTCGATGGTGGACATCCTGGCGACATGGGACAATACATTATAGAGTATATCAACGAAATAGAAGTCTATGCCGGCGATGCAGAGTTCAGTATCAACTACCTCGACACCTTCAATTATCTTGGGCCTGACACCGGTTATGTCTGTTTTGGAGACACGATGTTTCCCGGTGTGATGGTAGATCTTCTGGGCAACTCCACTACAAGTATAGCCAATTGTCTGGACATCGGATATGTAGTACACGACAGTCTGAACATTCCTGATTCCATCATCAACGGAAACTTTACCTTTATAGATTCTGTATATCTTCAACCACAATACTGGGTGAATGACGGAACCAATATCTTCTCTTCAAATGCCGTTCATTATGTTTCTCCTATGGCAGATGAACAGTCAATATGGGGAGAACTCACCTGTCCGAGTGCAAGTGCGGAAAATGGTGCTGCCTTTGTGTTTTTACAACCTATAATAATCAATCCTGTTTACAATTCCACCACCTGTATTATAGACTGGTCAGCTTCAGGAGGATTGCCCGCCTATAACGGAAGTTTATTTAATTTTGTAGTCACTAATCAGGCCGGCGATACCGTATCGCAGGGACAGACAGCCAATGCCTTTGTTAACCAATATCAGCTAATGCAGGCTGATACCTTTACCATAGTAGTATCTGATGGTTCCCGCTGTAATGTAACTGCAATAGTAGATGCAACACCGTGTAATGATCCTTGTATCAATAATCCTGTTTTTGTAACTCCTGATCCATTGGACAGTACGATATACAGCTGTTTCCCTGGTGGAGACTCAGCATTAGTGACGATCTTCCTGAATGGTGGAGAACCCACAGTTGCAGCAGGTCAGGTCTACACATCAACAGTAAGTGGTTCTACAGCACCGAGTGCTAACGGCAACTTCAATACTGTTGGCAGTGGAGCCCCTGCAGCCACCCCCTTCAGTTTTACTGTTATGGATACAGACAGCTGGATGGTGATTGTTATGGATGTGAATGGCTGTGCCGATACCGTTTCCGGTGTCTTTGATTACAACCTGATAAACTGTCCTGATTATTGTTTACTTAATCCTATAGCAAGTTCCTATACATATAGTTGTAATATGGATGGCAGTGCCATAGTGCAGGTAACCGTAGGAGGAGGAGCACCGGCAATAGATGGGTCTGATTATACCGTAAACATAGCAGGTTCCACAGTATTCGGGCAGAATTTCCAGAATGCACAATTAACCGGAACTATAGGTGGGACTGCAGGATTCTCCTTCATAGTAAACAGCGGAGACAGCTGGGTATTTGATGTATATGATATAAATATGT